>DATCVD010000598.1:0-7004 GCA_036567125.1 Pyrinomonadaceae bacterium
CGCGACCGTCTACTGCACGGGCCGCAGCACGCGCGCGAACCGGCCGGCCGGCGCGGACTGGAAGGGCCGGCCGTTCGAGCTGGATGCGCGGCCCGAAACGATTGAGGAGACGGCCGAGCTGGTCACGGCGCGCGGGGGCCGCGGGATTCACGCGCAGGTCGATCACACCGACCCGGCGCAGGTGCGCGCGCTCTTCAAACGCGTCGCGCGCGAGCAGCGGCGGCTCGACATCCTCGTCAACGACGTGTGGGGCGGCGACGAGCTGACCGAGTGGAAAAGTTTCTGGAAGCACTCGCTCGAAAAGGGTCTGAAGATGATCGAGCGGGCGGTGCTCTCGCACGTCATCACGGCCCACGCCGCCGCGCCCCTGCTCGTCAAGACGCGCGGCGGCCTCGTCGTCGAGGTCACGGACGGCGACCACTTCGGCTACCGCGGCACGTTCTTCTACGACCTCGTTAAAACGTCCGTCATGCGCATCGCCTTCGCGCTCGCCACGGAGCTGCGCGAGTACGACGTGACGGCCGTCGCCGTCACGCCCGGCTTCATCCGCTCCGAGGCGATGCTCGACCACCTCGGCGTGACCGAGGCCAACTGGCGCGACGGCGCGCGCAAGCACCCCTCGTTCATCGAGTCCGAGACGCCGCTCTACGTCGGCCGCGCGGTCGCGGCGCTCGCCGCCGATCCCGACGTGCGGAAGAAGACGGGCCGCGTCTTCGCCTCGTGGGACTTGGGGCCGGAGTACGGGCTCGCGGACGCCGACGGCCGGCGGCCGAACGTGCGCGAGTGGTTCGACAAGAACTTGGACTGTAGGGAGTGGAAGAACTGCGACGAGACTTTCTACTCGTACTGGAACGTACCGCAGCCGGGCACGCCTTAAGCGCGCGGGCGGGGCGGTAGCCTCGGATGAGTGGTTAGATCACAAGCCGGCGGCGTGCGCCAGCTTCGACGCTTCGGGCTGCGGCGTTACGCGGGCCGGCGCGGGCGCAGCCTCGTGAGAAAACCGAGGCAGCCGCCGTTGCCGCCGCCGTCGCCGCCGCCATCGCCGTCTTCGCCGCGCGCCTCCCCCTCCGCGACGCGCACGGCGAAGGCTTGCGTGAGGGACGCGTCGGCCGCGTCCGAGAGCTTGACGAAGATGGTCGTGTCGGCCGCCACCGTCGGCGTGCCCGCGATCTGGCCGTTTGGGGTAAGGCTCAGGCCCGCGGGCAGCGCGCCCTGCGTGATCTCGAACGTGTAGGGGGGTTGCCCGCCGACGGCCTCGATCTGAAAGATGGCCGGCGCGTTCTGCGTGAAGTCGGGCAAACTCTCGGTGACGAACGTCAGGGTGGATGGCACGACTTTTCTCCTCTCAGGGTGGTTAGTTGGAACGAACCCCCCGCGCCCGTTTTAACTTCCGCTCACTTCCTCGACCTGCCGCGCCGGCCGCTTTCGCGCCCGACGCCTTCGTGCTTCTTCCGGCTAGGCTGTGGCTGCGTTTGGTGATCGCCGTGGGCCTTCGTCGTTGCTCAACGGCGACGCTCATCAGTCGTCCGTAAGGGTGAGAATTGAGCTACGCATCTGGCCGTTGCCGGAAGGGGGAAGAACGCCGGACGGCAAGATAGCAAAGTTCCCCGCCCGCGTCACCTGAAGTCTGTCAGAGAGCGAGGCCCGCCGGTGTGCCGACGCGGAGTGCCGGGGGGGGCGTGGCTCCACGTCGGCGGGCGCGCGTTCTGCCGCCCCGCCTGCAAGCACGGCCGCCGCCACCCGCCGCCCCGATCCCGAACTTCTGATGGAAGGGCACGTCTGCCGTCGCTTTTGACTTCACCGCTCCCAACCCGTCGTTTGTTGCCGCCTCGCGCTCGTGTATAATTTCGACGTTCCCCGCACAAATCAAAACCGTCTTGAGGAGTTGTCGAGATGAAAGCTCTGATCCTCATTTCGCTGCTGCTGTGCCTGCCCGCTCTGGCGGCGGCGCAGGGCCGCGCGGCGCGCAGGAACGCGGCGTCGCCGGCGTCGCAGCAGCGCAAGATTTTCCCGTACCAGTACCACATCGACGATCTGCCGAACGGCCTCAGGCTCGTCACCGTCCCGACCGATTTCCCCAACCTCGTCGCGCTCTACATCGTCGTGCAGACGGGTTCGCGCAACGAGGTCGAGCCGGGCAAGAGCGGCTACGCGCACTTCTTCGAGCACCTGATGTTCCGCGGCTCGAAGAATTTCACGGCCGAGCAGCGCGACGAAATCCTGAAGCGCGCCGGGGCCAGCTCGAACGCCAACACCTCGGACGACCGCACCATCTACCACGAGGTCTTCGACAAGGCCGATCTCGGCAAGGTGATGGAGATGGAGGGCGACCGCTTCAAGCACCTCCAGTACACGGTCGAGCAGTACAAGACCGAGGCCGGCGCGGTGCGCGGCGAGTACGACAAGAACTCGGCCAACCCCGGATCGAAGCTCTTCGAGAAGCTGCGCGAGACGGCGTTCAAGACGCACACCTACTCGCACACCACGATGGGCTACATCCAAGACATACAGGACTTCCCCAACCAGTACGACTACAGCATCCAGTTCTTCAACCGCTACTACCGGCCCGAGTACACGACGATCCTGCTCGTCGGCGACGTGACGCGCCAGCGCGCGCTCGCGCTCACCCGCCAGTACTTCGGCGACTGGGAGCGCGGCAGCTACAAGCCCGACATCCCGCGCGAGCCTGAACAGACGGAGCCGCGCGAGGCCCACATCGACTGGCCGAACCCGACGCTCCCCTACGTCGCCATCTCCTTCCGCGGCCCGGCCTACTCGGACGTGGAGAAGGACAAGATCGCCTTAGACCTGCTCGGCGCAATCGCCTTCGGCGAGAACTCCGACATCTACCAGCGGCTCGTCCTCAAAGAGCAGAAGGTCGACTTCGTCAGCGCGGGCGGCGGCGACCAGATCGACCCGGAGCTGTTCACCGTCTTCACGCGCGTCAAGAAGGAGGCGGACGTAAGGGACGTCCGCGAGCAGATTCTCGCCAACGTCAGGCGCTACACCGAGGAGCTGATCCCGCAGAAGCGGCTCGACGACACGCGCTCGCGCTTCCGCTACGGCTTCGCGCAGCAGATGGACAGCAGCGAGGCCATCGCCCGCGCCATCGCCGAGTACATCGCGCTGCGTCGCACGCCCGAAACCTTGAACAAGGTCTTCGCGCTCGCCGAACAGGTTACGCCCGAAGATTTGCGCGAGGTGGCCCGCAAGTACTTCCGCGAGCAGAACCGCACCATCGTCACGCTCGCCACCAAGAAGGGCGCGGAAGGGGGTGGACGTTAATGGCGCGACGCACGATCTCGATCACCGTGGCCCTCGCCCTGCTCTCGCTGTTCACGATGCCCGCTAACGCACAACGCAGACGGCAGCAATCACGTCCGGCGGGCGGCAACGCGTCGGCCGCTTCGCGCGACGTTTTGCTCCCGTCGCGCTCGCCGCTCGTCACGTTCCGCATCATGTTCATGACCGGCGCGGCCGACGACCCGAAAGGCAAGGAGGGCGTCGCCGCGCTGACCGCCGCGATGCTCGCGCAGGGCGGCTCGCGGCAGATGTCCTACCAGCAGATCACCGAGGCCTTCTACCCGATGGCCGCCGGCTTCGGCTCGCAGACCGACAAGGAGATGACCGTCTTCACCGGCACGATCCATCAGGACAACCTCGAACGCTACTACGGGATCGTCCGCCAGATGCTCCTCGAACCCGGCTTCCGCGACGAGGACTTCACCCGCCTCAAGACCGACGCCCTCAACTTCCTGAGTAAAACGCTCCGTCAGGCCAACGACGAGGAACTCGGCAAGGAGCACCTCTACAACGTCATCTACGCCGGCCACCCCTACGGCCACCACAACGTCGGCCGCGTGTCCGCGCTCGAATCGCTCACCGTCGAGGACGTGCGCGACTTCTACGCGAAACACTTCACGCGCGCGAACCTCGTCGTCGGCCTCGCGGGCGGCTACCCCGCGAGCTTCCCGGCGCGCGTCAAGTCGGACTTCGCCAAGCTCCCGGCCGGCACGCCGACGCCGAACAACTTCTTCACGCCCAAGCTCGAAGCCGGCACGCACATCGACATCATCAAGCGCGACACGCGCTCGACCGCCTTCTCTCTGGGCTTCCCGATCAACGCGACGCGCGCGGACAAGGATTGGCCCGCGCTCGCCGTCGTCGCCAGCTACTTCGGCCAGCACCGCTCGTCGAACAGCTACCTCTACGCGCGGCTGCGCGAGGCGCGGGGCTTGAACTACGGCAACTACGCCTACATCGAGTACTTCCCCGCGGGGATGTTCCGCTTCGAGCCCGCGCCGAACCTCGGCCGCCAGCAGCAGATCTTCCAGATCTGGATCAGGCCCGTCGAGCCGCAGAACGCGCACTTCACCTTGCGCGCCACGCTCTACGAGTTCGACAGGCTGGTGCGCGACGGCATGACGCGCGAGACCTTCGAGGCCACGCGCGAGTTCCTGACGAAGTACTCGAACATCCTGACGGCGACGCAGGACGCGCACCTCGGCTACGCGCTCGACAGCCGCTACTACAAGATCGGCGACTTCACCCAGCACATGCGCCAGCGCCTCGCCGCGCTGACGCTCGAAGACGTGAACAGTGCGATCAAGCGGTACCTCCAGACGAACCGCATGAGGATCGTCGTCGTCACCAAAGACGCCGAGTCTTTGCGCGACGCCATCCTCGACGGCAAGCCCTCGCCCATCACCTACGCCGCGCCGAAGCCGCCGGAAATTCTCGAAGAAGACAAGGTCATCCAGACCTACCCCGTCAACGTCGAGAAGTCGAACGTCCGCGTCGTGCCCGTCGAGCAGGTCTTTCAGTAACGGCGCGGCCGTCAGGCCGGGCTAAAGAGGGCGGGCGGCGGGAACGCTTGTTGTCCCCGCCGCCCGCCCTCTTTAGCCCGCGTTCTCTTGACCCGCCCCGCTCAAGGTTGCGGCTGTTCGCCGCCGCCGCCGGCCGCGGCCGCGTCGTCTTTCATCTTCCAGCCCGTCGCGGGCAGGATCGTTTGCAGCCGGGCCGTGATCGACTGCGCGTAGAGCAGCGCGCCGAACTTGTTCGGGTGGCCGATGCTGCCCCTGCGGCAGACGAACACGAAGAACCTTTTAAAGTCCTCCTTTTGCTCCGCCGTGATCTCCCCGTGCCCCCTCACGCGCGGCGCGTAATCTCTGAACGCCTGCTCGCACTGGTCGCCGCGCACGTCCCAGCGGTCGTCGTTCGTCTCGATAAACCTGATGCCGTCGAGCGCGAGGATGACGAACTTCCTGAACCCGCCGACGCCCGTCGCGTTCAGGCGGAGGTTCCACAGCATCGACTGCTTGGTCGAGAAGGCGAAATCCGGCGGGAAGTTCAACTCGGCGAAGTGGACGCGGTGCGCCGCGAGAGCGGGCAGCCCGCGCCCGCGCCTCTCCTCCTCGATCCGCCTGTTCTCCCCCTCGACGGCAGCGGCGAGCGTCTCGTTCGAGGTCTCGAACCACGCGCGCGAGAGCGCGTCGAGGCAGTCGTACTTGTGGCGGCCCTTGCCGCCTTCGCCGCCCCGGTCTTTGCACTCGCCGTCCCCGGCCAGCGTCTCGATGGCGAGATTTATGACGGGGTTGTGCGCGCTGCCCTTGACGACCTTCTTCCCCTTCTCCGTGGTGACGCCCTTGAAGATGAGCGGGTAGTAGCCGGTGACGACGACGTAGGCGTTGGGGAAGGCGCTCGTGATCCTTTCCAGCAGGCCCTTCATCTCGCCGCACCTTTCCTCAGTCACCTTCACGATCTGCGGCACTCCGTTCTCCACGTCGAGGAGCCTTCTGAAGTTCACGTCGTTGATGCAGCCGTCCACGAGCACGAGGTTGATGCCCTGCGCGTCCGTGCCCTCGCCCTTCTCCCCGCCCATGTCGCGGACGGCCTGCTCGACCTGCTCGACGATGGTCGGGAAGCTGATGTTCACCTCCCGGCCGATCACCGGGGAACCGTCTTTCCCCTCCCCGCCCGGCCCCTTCTTTTCGCCGCCGCCCCTCAGGTATCTCTCGTCCAACTCCTTCCCGTCCGGGTCGTAGTGCTTGATGACCGCCCCGGCGTGCGCGTACTGACGGACGCGCACGTTACGGCGCGTCTTCAGCTCGACCCACTGCTGGACGCGGCACCAGAACTTGTCGCGATCCTTAAGCCCCTGACCCCACATGATGGAATCGCCGAAGAGAACCATGTGGATCGGGGCGGCCTTGTCGGCCCGTTCCGTCGCCCTTGTGTCGCCTTCGAAGGCGCTCCGGCAAACGTCGTCGGGGTCGCCCGGCCCGGCGTGGGCCGGGGCGGCGGCGAAGTGGAACAGGGCCGCGAGCGCGAGCGCGGCACATGGCGGAGCGAGGCGGGGGCGAAGTTTCATGCGGTCTCCCTAGTGAATAAGATTGGTGCGCCCGGCCGGAAGCGACGGCGCGGCGACGGCGGGCCGGCTCGCGGGTTCCGGCGCGGGATTGCGGGGCGGTGAAAGAGCGGTGCGGCGCTGAAGCGTCCTGCCGGACGCCGAGGCGGCGAGTTTAGCACACCGGGCAGGCGTCGAAGCCGTGAGACCCGCCGCGCGCGCGAGGGGCGGGCCGAGTCGTGAAACTCGGCCCGCCCCTCATTTTTCTAACGGCCGATTCTCACCTCGCCGGCTTCGTCGGGTGGAGGCGGCCGTAGGGCGCGTCCCCGCGGCGCGCGAAGTCTTGGCCGCGCGCCGAGCTATATTCCCGACTGCCCAACCGGCACGCGACTCGGCTAGAATGCTCCGGCCATCAAATCACACGACACGGGCGGCCGCGCGTGCGCGCGCGGCCGCGACGAACGAGGCACCGCATGAGAACGACCCTTTCGCCCGACTCTCTGGCGGCGATCAACGAACGCCTGCGGCAGTCGAACGCCGAGCTGGCCGCGCTCTACCCCGGCGAGTCGGGCCGCCGCCAGCCCGTCCACACCGTCTACGGCGGCGCGCACCTGTTCAAGTCCGACACGGCCGCGCGCCTCGGCGCGCTCGCCGTCCG
>DATCVD010000599.1:0-6761 GCA_036567125.1 Pyrinomonadaceae bacterium
CGGGCGACTTCGCCGTCGCCGTCGATTACGCGCACACCGACGATGCGCTGCGCAACGTCCTCTCGTCGGCGCGCGACGTGGCCGCCAAAGGTGCGCGCATCATCGCCGTCTTCGGCTGCGGCGGCGACCGCGACCGCACCAAGCGCGCGCCGATGGGCGAGGCCGCCGCCCGTTACAGCGATGTCGTCATCCTCACCTCCGACAACCCCCGCACCGAAGACCCCGAAGCGATCCTCCGCGACGCCGAAGTCGGCTTAAAGAGAGTCGGCAAGCCCTACCTCAAATTCGTCGAACGCCGCGAAGCGATCCGCCGCGCCATCTCCGAGGCGCGCGCCGGCGACGTGGTCGTCATCGCCGGCAAGGGGCACGAGACCTACCAGATCATCGGCACGGAGACGCACCACTTCGACGACCGCGAAGTCGCGCGCGAAGCACTGGCCGAGCGCGGCCTGTGAGGGCGCGCCGGATTAAACGGGAGGGGGCGACGAGATTGCGGTCTCGTCGCCCCCTCCGCGCGCCGGCGGGCGGCGCGGGGTAAGTCCGCGGCGGCCTTCCCTTACTGGAAGAGCTTGCCCGACACGCTGAACAGGTTGGTCTGGATCGTGTTGATGCCGGAGCCGCCGACGTTCGGGCCGGCGATGCGGAAGATGTTGTTGCCGGTCGGGCTGCCGGTGACGCGGTGCGGGACGTTCGGGTCGCCGACGTAGCCGACGGGCGCGAGCGGGGTGACGGCCGGATCCCACTTGAGGAAGACGCCGATCTTGCCCTTGTTCTGGAGGCGGAAGTCGCAGGGCGACGCGCCGCAGCCGATGTCCTCGGTCTCGTCAACCTCGCCCTCGTCGTCGGACGTGACGGTGAGCGTGCCGAACGGGTGCGTGACGGTGTAGTTCGTGTTCGGCGTCACGTCGTCCATGCGGACGCGGATGCGGTCGAAGCTGATCTGATTGCCGATGGTCGCCTCCTCGGTCGTGAAGGCGGCCTCCTTCGCCATGACGAGGCGGGCGCGGCCGCCGTTCGGGAGCGTGATCTCGGCCTCGCCCGACCACCAGAAGGCTTCGCCGGGGAAGTTGATCGAGCGGTCGTTGACCGACGCGGGCAGCGCGGCGTTGGGCGGCGACGACAGGCACAGGGCGTTCGTCGTTTCGAGGCACAACTCAAGGCGCACGCCCTTGTCGTCCTGCTGCCAGAGCGGGAAGCCGACGCGCGGATCGACGGGGCCGACGTCGCGGTTGGGCACGGCCGGGTTGAGGCCGATCCCGGCGAGCGGGATGAGGTGCTGGCTGCCGTCGGCGGTGTTGGTGACGGTCAGGCGGCCGCTGCGCGCGCCGACGGCCGACGGGCGGAACGCGACGGTGACGCGGCAGGTCGCGCCGGGCGCGAGCGTCACGCCGTTGCAGGTGTTGCTTGAGAGCAGGAAGTTCGTCGGGTGGAGGCCCGTCACGGTCACGCTCGTGATCGTGAGGCTCGACGCGCCGCTGTTCGAGAGGGTGGCGATCTGCCCGGCCGAGGTCGTGTTGATGTTCTGGCGGATGAAGTCGAAGACGCCGACGGGGTTGTTTAGGGTCAGGATCGGATCGGTCTGCGCGAGGGCCGCGAAGCTGGAGACGAACACCATGAGGAGGGAAGCGGCCGACCGCAGGGCCATCTTAGTATGAAAGAATCGCATCTGCTGTTTTACCTTTCGGGTTGAGGGAGTTTGAGGGAGAAGCCGACCGTCTCAGGCGTCGGCGGCCCGCCGCGCAGGCTCGCGCCCGCGCGGCTCCTTGTGAGCCGCCGCCTTCGTCCGTCTGACTTGTGTTGAGTTGTCCCGCCGGCCGGGCCGGTAACGCTCGGCGCGGCGACTGACCGGCGAGATTGCGCGCCGCTACCCGTGAGGTAGCCTCTTCAGACCCGGCGCGGCGGCTTGTCCCCTTGTAGGTCAAACCGTCGTCGGCCGCCGGGCCGGAGTCTGTCGAGGGACAGCGTATCGGCAACTGGCGTGCCTCCGGGCTTGCGGGCGCTCGGCGCGTGAGAAAGCGGGAGTTATGGGTTGAATCTTCGGGCGCGCGCCGAGCCGCCGTGTCGCGCGCCGAAACATGCGGGCGGGCCGGAGTTCCAACGTGGAACACGCGGCCCGGCGGCGTCGCGCGCGGCCGCGTGTTCGAGCCGGCCGATCAGCCCTCGCCCTCGTCCGACTGCGGCTCGTGCCCCGCGCGGCGGTTGTAGCCGGCCCAGTACCAGTAAACGGGAAGGCCGAGGACGATGAGGCCGAGGCCGATGAAGGCTTGGACGGGCGTCGTCATGAGCGTGTTGACGAGCAGCCAGCCGGTGACGAGGAGGAAGACGGCGGGCACGACGGGGTAGCCCCACGCGCGGTAAGGTCTCTCGGCGTTCGGCATCCGGCGGCGGAAGATGAAGACGGAGGCGGTGGTGAGGCCGTAGAAGATCCACGAGCCGAAGACGACGTAGTCGGTCAGCGTGTCGAACGAGCCGGAGAGCGCGAGGACGCAGGCCCAGACGCCTTGGAGGACGAGCGCGCCGACGGGGACGTGCGTGCGGGGCGAGAGGCGCGCGAGCGACTGGAAGAAGAGGCGGTCGCGCGACATGGCGTAGGGGACGCGCGCGCCAGTCAGGATCGAGGTGTGGAGCGAGCCGACCGACGAGAACAGGAGGCCGGCGGCGATGAAGGTGACGGCCAGGGGCGGGAAGAAGCGGACGGCCACCTCGCGCGCGACCGAAGACTTCGCGGAGACGGACGCGACCTCGGTCGGCGTCAGCGCGTAGAAGTAGGCGATGTTGACGAAGACGTAGGCCGTGATGATGACGAACATGCCGAAGATGAGCGCGCGCGGGATGTTGCGCTGCGGGTCTTTGACCTCGCCCGCGACGAGCGTCAGGTTGTTCCAGCCGTCGTAGCCCCAGAGCGCGCCGAGCATCGCCGCGCCGAAGCCGGCCACGCCGTAGCGCGCCGCCGCGTCCACGCCCTCGCACGCCCCGCCCGCGTTCGCCAGCCCGAAGTTGGCGAAGCCGCCGTCCTGCGCGAGCAGGAACGCGCCGAGGCCGACGCCCAGGACGAGCGCGATCTTGACGAAGGTGAGCACGGTCGCCACGTGGCCGCTCACCGAGACGGCCGCGCAGTTGACGACGGTGAAGATAACAATCGCGGAGATGGCCGCGACCTGTAGCAGGCCGAAAGGGATCGCGAGGACGTAAGGGTCGCCCGTCAAGAGCGCCCCATCGGGCGTGGTCGTCAGGCTGCCGCCGCCCGAACCTATGACGAGGTACGCGGTGAAGAAAATTTTATTCAGCCTGCCGCCCGTCAGGTCGTTGAAGAAGATGGCGAAGGCGACGGCGAGCGACGCCTGCGAGCCGGTCTTGGCGATGAAGATCTGCATCCAGCCGTAGAGGAAGCCGAGCGGGCGGCCGTAAGCCTCGCGCACGAAGACGTACTCGCCGCCCGCGCGCGGCATCATCGCCGCCAGTTCCGCGTAAGTCAGCGCGCCCGCGAGCGAGAGCAGCCCGGCCGCGACCCAGACGGCGACGACCAAGCCGGGCGTGCCGACGTTGCACGTCATCACGCGCGCCTTCAGAAAGACGCCCGTGCCGATGACGTTGCCGATCACGATTGAGGCGGCCGCGACGAGCGTCAGGCCGCGGATGAGGGTCACGTTTTCGGGCGCGAGTTTGGGCATGGCGTCGGATTCAGCGGCCGGGCGTTCGGCGGCGGTCGTCGCGGGCGGCTACCACACGTCGCCCGCGAGCAAGTCTTCGTAGGTGTCGCGCCGCCGGGCGAGGCCGACGCGGCCCTCGCCCCGCGTCAGGACGGCGGCGGGGAGCGGGCGGCCGTTGTAGGGGAACGACTGCGCGAGCGAGTACGCGCCGCTGTTGAGCAGCGCGAGCAGTTCTCCGGGGCGCACGTCGGCCGGGAGCAGGCGGTGGTCTGGGAGCCGGCCGCCGCCTTCGATGTCGAAGTACACGTCGCCGGAGTCGCAGAGGGGGCCGGCGACTTTGTACGGGGTCTCGTGCGCGGCGTCGGCGCGCGAGGCGGAGACGAGGTGGTAGTACCACTTGTAGCTCGTCATCGAGAGCAGGAGGTTGAAGCCCGCGTCGGTTAAGAGCCACACGTCGCCGGTCTCGGGCCGCCGCTTGATGTTGCGGACGGTCGTGAGCACCAGCCCCGCGTCGGCGACGACGGAGCGGCCGGGTTCGAGCAGGATGGTGACGCGGTCGAGCAGGTGTTCGGCCGACGCCGCGCGGGCCGACTCGCGCGCCGCCCGCATCGCGGCCGCGAGCACGTCGGACGGGTCGAGTTCGGCGGCCAGCATCTCGCGCTCGTGCGCGGGGAGTTGGCGGGCGTGCGACGCGTCGCGCAGGTAGTTGACGGGGATGCCGCCGCCGAGGTTGATGTGCGAGAGCGCGTGGCCGGTCTCGCGGTGGAGCGCGACGAGGTGCTCCCACATCGTGCGGAACGCCTCGGCGAACGGTTCCACGTCGGGCGTCTGCGAGCCGACGTGGATGTGTATGCCAGAGACGTTGAGCAGGTCGGGGCGGCGCAGCGCGCGGCGGAAGGCGTCCTGCACCTCCGAGTGCGTGATGCCGAACTTCGAGGTGAGCAGCGCGGTCTGCAAGCCGATGTGCGAGCGCGTGCCGATCTCGGGCACGAGCCGGAGCGCGACGTTCGCGCGCTTGCCGGCGCGCCGCGCCGCCGCTTCGACCAATTCGATTTCGTAAACCGAATCGACGTTGACGGCATAAATCCCCGCGCCGACCGACTCGTCCAACTCCTCGTCCGTCTTGCTCGTGCCGTTGAAGATGATCTGTTCGGGGCGGAAGCCGGCGCGCAGCGCCTTGAACAGCTCGCCGCCGCTGTTGACCTCGATGTCGATCCCGGCGTCGCGCACGGCGCGGAGCACGGCCATGTTCGAGTTGGCCTTCGAGGCGTAGCAGAATTTGACGGGGCGATCCACCGACGCGGCCGCCCGCGTGAGGCGCGCGACGTTGGCGCGGATGCGCGGCTCGGAGAAGACGTAGAGCGGCGAGCCGAATTCTTGCGCGAGCGCGGCCGCGTCCGCGCCGTCGACGTGCAGGCGGCCGTCGCGCGCTTCGAGGTAGTCGGGAATCGCCCAAGCCGGGCGGGCCGGCGCGACAATCTCTGGCGGCATGGTGTAAAAACTCCCGCGGACGAAAACGCTTTCGGGGAAAACTCGTGCGAAGATAGACGCGCGCGCCGCGAGCGTCAAGCGACTCGGGCCGGCGCGCGGGGGGGCGGACGAATGACGGCGGACAACCTCGGCTGGCGGCGCGTGCGGCAGGACTTCCCGGCGACCGCGCGGCTGGCCTACCTCAACAGCGCGGCGACCGGACTCGTGCCGCGGCAGGTCGCGGAGGCCGCGGCGGGGTTTTACCAAGAGGCGCAGGATTCGGGCGACGCGCTATGGTTCGACTGGCTGCGGCGGCGCGAGCGCGTGCGCGCCGCCGTCGCCCGGATGATCAACGCCGAGCCGGAAGAGATCGGCCTCACCTTCAACACCTCGCACGGCATGAACCTCATCGCCGACGCGCTCGAAGGGCGCGGCGAGGTCGTCTCCTGCGGGCTTGAGTTCCCCACCACGACGCTGCCGTGGATGCACCGCGGCGTGCGCGTCCGCCTCGTCGAAGCGCGCGACGGCGCGTTCGACGCGGACGACGTGACGGCGGCGGCAACTGATCGCACGGGCGTCATCTGCCTGAGTCACGTGCAGTACTCGAACGGCTTCCGCGCGCCGCTCGCGGAGATCGGCGCGGCGAAGGGCGGCCGCAAGTTCGTCGTCAACGCGGCGCAGTCGGCCGGCGTCTTCCCCATCGACGTGAGGCGGATGCGGATCGACGCGCTCTGCGCGCCCGGCCACAAGTGGATGATGGCGGGCTTCGGCTGCGGCTTCGTCTACCTGAGCCGCGAGCTGCTGGACGAGTCGCGGCCGCGGTCGGTCAGTTGGATGAGCGTCGAGCACCCGTTCGCCATGCGCAACGACGAGTTCGCCGTCCGCGCGGACGCGGCGGCGCGCTCCGAGCTGGGCTGCCCCCACTTCGCCGGCATCTTCGCGCTCGGCGCGGCGGCCGATTACCACCTCGAACTCGGGCCGGGGCGCGTCGAGCGGCGCGCGCTCGAACTGAACCGGATGCTGACGGAGAGGCTGGGCGAGGCGGGCTGGAAAATCCTGTCGCCCCTCGGCGACGACGCGGCGCGCTCGGCCGAAACGCTCGTCGCGTGCGAGGAGCGCGAGCGCGTCCTCGCGCACCTCAAGGAGTGCGGCGTCGCCGTCTCGCCCAAGCCCGAAGGCTTCCGTGTCGCCACGCACGTCTTCAACGACGAGGAAGACATCTCCCGCCTCGTCGCCGCGCTCGCGGAGACTAGGCGATCAGTCGGACACCACGTCTGACGAAATCACGCGAAGATCAACTTTAGCCCGGCGACGACGAGGACGACGGCGAGCACGCGCCTGACCCAGAGCGGCGGGAGGCGGCGGCTCCCGAACTCCGTGCCGGCGACGCCGCCCGCGAGCGCGGCCAGCGCGAAATAGGGGAGCGCGGCCGAGACCGACTTGAAGCCCGCCGCGTTGCCGAGCAGGCCGGCCGCCGAGTTGACGAGGATGAAGGCCGCGGAGACGGCGGCCGTCTGCCGCGCGCCGGCCCAGCCCGCGAGCAGCAGCAGCGGGCTTAAGAAAATCCCCCCGCCCACGCCCGTCAACCCCGACAGCAGTCCGAGCGCGACGCCGAGCAGCAGCGCCAGCCAGAGCGGCGCG
>DATCVD010000600.1:0-6925 GCA_036567125.1 Pyrinomonadaceae bacterium
GGCGGCCCCGGCGCGGCCGGCGGGCGCGGCAGTCACCGTCAAAATCGCGGCCAGCAGAATTCCCGTCTTCAACGTCCTTCCCGTCCTCTCCTCGAACGCGAGACCTCGCCCCGGCGCGGACTCAGAACTGAAGCTTGTCGAGGGCGTCGGACATCGCGTCCTGCGCCGACCGCTTGGTGTCCTCGTCCTGCCGCTTCGCGTCGGCCGCCTCCTTGTCCTGCTGCGCGATCAAAGCGCCGTACCTCTCGTTGGCGGTGGCGACGGCCAGTTTGAGCCGGCTGAGCGTGATTTGCAGCTCGGCAATCGAAGACGCGATCTGAACCGTCCCGCCCGCCACGCGCGGGATCACGCTCCCGCCGTACTGCTGATACCAACTCGTCTGAAACAACTCCACCCACTTGGCGGCCGGCTGCGCCGACAGGTTGAAGCTAATCTGATAAGTCTGCCTCGCGTCGTCCGCGCCGCGCACCAGCGCCTTCTTCTCGGCCGCCGTGAACGGCAAGATGCGGATGGGCCAGTTCTCTCGCACCTTCTTAAACACGGCGGTGTCATGCGTCAGGCCGTCGGCAGACCTTCCACCGCCCGGCCCTCGCGCACGGCGGCGGGCGAAGATGTCGTCTCCGGCAGCCCGCGCTCGGCTATCGGCAGAAGTCTGCGGCGGAAGTCCTCGGGGAACTTCTTGATCGCCGACTGGATCGGCCACGCGGCGGCGTCGCCGAGCGGGCAGAAACTCTTGCCCTCGATGTTGTCGCAGAGGTCGAGCAGCAGTTGCGCGTCGTCGGGCTGCCCCTCGCCGCGCGCGACGCGCTTGAAGACTTTGACGAGCCAGTCCGTGCCCTCGCGGCAGGGCGTGCACCAGCCGCACGACTCGTGCTTGTAGAACTCGATCAGGTTCTTGGTCGACTCGAACACGTCGACCGTCTCGTCCATCACGATGAAGCCGCCCGACCCGACCATCGAGCCGGCCGCGACCAAGCCCTCGTAGTCCATCTTCACGCCGCGCCCCTCGATGTCGCGCGCCGGCATGATGTAGACGCTGGAGCCGCCGGGGATGACGGCTTTCAGCTTCTTGCCGCCGAGCATCCCGCCGCAGTCCTGATGGATGAACCGCTCCATGTCGGCGTAGCCCATCGGCAGCTCGTAGACGCCGGGGCGGTTGACGTGGCCCGACACCGACCAGACCTTCGTGCCGCCGCTCTTCTCCGTGCCCAGCTTCTGCCACGCCTCGCCGCCCATCTTGATGATGTCGGGCACGGCCGTCAGCGTCTCGACGTTGTTGACGACGGTCGGGCAGCCGTAGAGGCCAGCGACGGCCGGGAACGGCGGCTTCATGCGCGGGTGGCCGCGCAAGCCTTCGAGCGAATTTAAGAGCGCGGTCTCCTCGCCGCAGATGTACGCGCCCGCGCCGGTGTGCGTGTACAGCTCGAACGAGAAATCGGTGCCGAGGATTTTCTGGCCGAGCAGCCCCGCGGCGCGCGCCTCCGCGATGGCCGCGTCCATGATGTTGATCAGGTAGCGGTACTCGCCGCGCGTGTAGACGTAGCCGGTCTTCGACCCCAACGCGTAGGCGGCGATCAGCATCCCCTCGATGAGCATGTGCGGATCGCGCTCCATCAGGTAGCGATCCTTGAACGTGCCCGGCTCCGACTCGTCCGCGTTGCAGACGACGTACTTCGGCTTCGGCGAATCCTTCGGGACGAAGCTCCACTTCATGCCCGTCGGGAAGCCCGCGCCGCCCCGGCCCCGCAGGGCCGACTTTTTAACCTCGCCGATCACGTCGTCCGCCGACATCCCGTCGAGGACTTTCTTCAGAGCCTCGTAGCCGCCGTTGCGCCGGTACACGTCGAGCGTGTGCGACCCTTCCAAGTGGACGCGGCGTAGTTGCAGAGGCTCGCAGCCGATGGCGCCGATGAACATGGGTTCGTGAATCGTGAATCGTAAATCGTGAATAGAAGCTGTTGGCTTTTAGCGATTAGCTGTTAGCTATAACCAAAGCGTTAACGAGTCAGAGACTTGTCGCCCCATGGCTTCGAGCGATCTCACTGAACTTTGACCTTGTACTCATACTCGTCGCGCTCGCAGGCGTCGAGAATCTGATCGACCTTTTCGGGCGTCAGGTTCTCGTGGTAGTCGAGGCCGAGCTGCATCATCGGGGCCGTGCCGCAGGAGCCGAGGCACTCGACCTCCCAGATGGTGAAGCGGCCGTCCGCGGTCGTCTCGCCGGGCTTGATGCCGAGCCGCTTCGCGCAGTGCTCGGTGATCGTCCCCGCGCCCATGATCTTGCACGAGAGCGTGCGGCAGATTTGCAGGTGGTACTTGCCGACCGGCTCCGTGTTGATCATCGAGTAGAAGGTGGCGACCTCCCAGATGTCCGTGATCCGCAGGCCCAGCCGGTCGGCCAAGTAGGCCACGCCCGGCGGGTCGAGCCACCCGCCGCGCTCGCGCTGCACGATGAACATCAGCGGCAGGATGGCCGAACGCTTGACCGGGTACTTCGCCAGATGCCCGTCGATCTCGGCCTCCACCTCCGGCGAGAACGTCGCGATCTCGTCGGGGACGGGAGCCTCCTGCGGCAGCGGGTTGTTCGGCGTGAACTGCTGACTCATACAAAACCGTGAATCGTGAATCGTAAATCGTGAATCGTAAGAAGGCAGTTTCTATTTACGATTCACGATTTACGGCTGTTACCTGTCGATCTCTCCGAGCACGATGTCGAGCGAGCCGATGACGGCGACGAGGTCGGCGATCATCTCGCCCTCGACCATCAGGGGCAGGGCCGAGAGGTTGACGAAGCTCGGCCCGCGGACGTGGACGCGCGCGGGCTTCGGGCCGCCGTCCGATTTGACGTAAACGCCCAGCTCGCCCTTCGACCCCTCGATGGGGTGGTAGACCTCGCCGACGGGGACGTTGAAGCCCTCGGCGACGATCAGGAAGTGGTGGATGAGCGCGTCCATGTGCGTCTTCATCGCCTCGCGCTCGGGCAGCACCACTTTGGGCGCGTCGGCCTTGACCGATCCGGGCTTCAGGCGGTCGAGCGCCTGCCGGATGATCTTCTGCGACTCGGCCAGCTCGCGCATCCGCACCAAGTAGCGCGCCCACACGTCGCCGTCCTGCTCGACCGGGACTTCGAAGTCGTAGGTGTCGTAACCCGAATACGGGTTCGTGCGCCGCACGTCGATGTTGACGCCGCTCCCGCGCAGGCACGGCCCGGTCAAGCCCCAGTCAATCGCGTCCTCGGCCGAGATGTAGCCGACGCCCTGCGTGCGCTTCTGGAAGATGCGGTTGCCGGTGAGCAGGTTGTGGAACTCGGCGAGCGCGCCCGTGAAGTCGTCGGCGAACTGGCGGGCGCGGCGCTCGAAGCCCGCCGGCAAGTCCATCATCAGGCCGCCGATGCGGAAGTAGGACGGCGTCATCCGCTCGCCCGACGCGGCCTCGATGAGATTCAAAATCTTCTCGCGCTGGCGGAAGCAGTAGAAGAAGATCGACATCGCGCCGATGTCTAAGGCGTGCGTCCCCAGCCAGACCATGTGCGAGGCGATGCGCTGCAACTCGCACATCAGCACGCGGATCACCTGAGCGCGTTCGGGGATTTCGAGGCCGAGCAGTTTCTCGACCGCCATGCAGTAGGCGAGGTTGTTCCCCAACGGGTTCAGGTAGTCCATCCGGTCGGTGATGACTATCCCTTGCTGGTACTTCTTGTACTCGAACAGCTTCTCCATCCCCGTGTGGAGGTAGCCGATGTCGGGCGTGGTCTTGACGATCATCTCGCCGTCCAAGACCATCTCTAAGCGCAGGACGCCGTGCGTGGACGGGTGCTGCGGCCCGAACGACAGCGTCATCTGCGTGTCGAGCGGCCGATCCACGACCTCGAACTGCGGCGGCACGTTGGCGGTCGGAGCACTCATAATAAAAGCCGTGAATCGTGAATCGTAAATCGTGAATAGATAAAACCGGATTTCTTCTATTTACGATTTACGATTCACGATTTACTAAGTCAGGCTGTACGGCTCGAAGCCGCGCAACGGAAAGTCTTTGCGGAGCGCGTGGCCCTGCCAGTCGTCGGGGAGCAGGATGCGGCGCAGGTCTGGGTGGCCGTCGAAGACCACGCCGAACATGTCGAAGGTCTCGCGCTCGTGCCAGTTGGCCGTGCGCCAGACGTTCGTGACGGTCGGCACGCGCGCGTCGTCCTCCGCGAGCAGGACTTTCAGGCGCAGCCGGTGAAACTTGGTCGTCGAGAACAGGTGATAGTTGACCTCGAAGCGCGGGTCTTCTTCCGGGCCGCGATCCACGCCGCACAGGTCGGCCAGCATCGTGAACTCAAGGCCCGGCGTCCGCTTGTAGAACTCGCACGCCGCCGCGATGTGCTCGCGCGGGACTACGATGGTCGTCTCGCCGAAAGCCTGAATCACTTCAACGATCCAACCCGCGTGCGCCTCGCGCAAAGCGGCGACGAGCGGCGACTCCGCCTGCCCTTCGCCGCCGGCTTCAGCCTGCTCCGCGATCTGCCTTTCGCGCTCGATGTCCATAAAGAAGCCGTTAGCTGTTAGCTGTTAGCAAAACTAAAGCCAAAGCTCGTTACGAAAGTTGAAAGCTGTCTTAACTTCTGGCTAATAGCTAATAGCTAACAGCTTCTCAGAACGACCGCCGGCGCTCGTGGCGCGAGGGGATCGTGTAGGGGCGCGAGACCTGCGCCTCTTCGGCCGACTGCGCGGCGGCCTCATTCGTGGCGGAGACGCCCGAGCCGGGCAGCGTGCCCGGCGGCACGGCCTCGCGCGCCTCCTCGGGCGCAACGTCGCGGCGGTCGCGCATGGACTCCTTCATGATCTTATCCTGCAACATCATCACCGCGTGGATCAGCATTTCCGGGCGCGGCGGGCAGCGCGGGATGTACACGTCGACGGGCACGACCTTATCGACGCCCTGCACGATGGCGTAGTTGTCGAAGACGCCGCCGGAGGTCGCGCACGCGCCCATCGAGATGACCCACTTCGGCTCCGGCATCTGGTCGTAGATGCGCCGCAGGACGGGGGCCATCTTGCGCGAGACGCGGCCCGAAACGATCATCACGTCCGCTTGGCGCGGGCTGGCCCGGAAGACTTCGGAGCCGAAGCGCGCGAGGTCGTGGCGCGAGTCGGTGGTCGCCATCATCTCGATGGCGCAGCAGGCGAGGCCGAAGGTCGCGGGCCACAAGGAAGACTTGCGCGCCCAGTTGACGAGCGAATCCAGCCGCGTCGTGATGATTTCGGGCAGCGCCTCGGCGATCTTGTTTTCGAGACCCATGATTTAAAACCCCGGCTGTTAGCCGTTAGCCGTCAGCAAAACCAAGAACCAAAAAGCTGGCCGGAAGCCGTTGTTACTTTTCCGGCGGAAAGCTGGCGGCCAGTGGCTAACAGCTTCTAAGCGGCCCGCCCCAAACTCTTCCGGTTAAGCTCCGCCTCGCGCCCTTCGATCAGCGTGAGGGCGCGCGCTTGGGCCTCGGCCTCGCGGCGCGCGTTCTGGCCCCAGTCGAACAGACCCTTCTTCAAGACGTAGACGTAGCCGACGAGCAGGAGCGCGACGAACAGCATCATCTCGATGAAGATGATGTCGCGCATCTGCGGGCTGTGGGCCGCGAGCTGCTTGAAGACGACGGCCCACGGCATCAGGAAGATCAACTCGATGTCGAAGAGGATGAAGATCATCGCGATCAGGTAGAACTTGACCGAGAACCGCTCGCGCGCCGTGCCGACCGGGTCTTTGCCGCACTCGTAGGGCATCAGCTTCGTGCGCGTCGGCTTCTTCTGCCCGACGAGCTGCGAGAGCGTGATGTTGACGACGGCGAAGCCGAGCGCCACCGCGAACATGAGCAGGATGGGGAAGTAGTCCCCTAGCTGAAAGCTACCCACGCGGCCTCCCGACAGTGCCCGCGCCGGGGCGAAAACGGCCTTGTGGCGCGCGCCGAAAAGAGTTTGAGAATGATGGTACAAACGGATGGTAAGCCAACCCTCCGGGGCTGTCAAGCAACGTCGCGGGGGCGCGCAAGTTGGTAATTTTTAAGGAGATTGACCCTCGCGGAAAGGCTGTGCTACTGTTTTCGTCGGCGGCTCCGGAGCGAGAAATTTGTCCGCCGCCCGCCTGTTCCGTCCCGTGCCCCAAGTCCAACCGTGATCACCGGATTCAACACAGACATCGAGTACGAGGGGGTCGTCTATCACGTCCAGACCGAGGACAAGGGGCTGGAGACGCCCGTCATCCTGTCGCTCGTTTACGTCGGCGGCGCGATCCTCGCGAGCAAGCGTTCGCCCTACGACGACCTCATCACGACGGGCTTCGACGCGGCCGCGCTCAGCGAGCGGCTGAACCGCCAGCACAAACTGATCTGCGCCGCCATCACGGCCGGCCGCGTCGAAGACCTCAAGCGCCTGAGCCGCAACGGCGATGGTGCCGGCGCGGCGCGCAAAAGCTCGCGCAAGTCGGCGAAGGCGCAGCCCCCCGCCGACGCCGCCGACGCGGTCGCGGATTCAGCCGCGCCGGCCGCCGAGACGAAGGCTGAGGCGAAGGCCGAGACTAAGCCTGCGCCCGAAATCTCGACAACCTCCGCGGGAAGCGACGCGCGGCCCGCGGCCGAAGCCCCGACGGTCTCGGAACAGGTTGACGCGCGGCCCGCGGCCGCGGCCCCGCCGCAGGTTGACGCTCCTGTTTCGTCGAACGGCGACGCGGCGACGCTCGTCGATGCGACGCCCGCCGCCGAGTCGGGTAAGTCCGAGTTGCCGTCGTGGTTCGAGACGACGGCCGAGAGCTTCGCGTCGATCCTTGAGAAGGTGGCGGCCTCCGAAGCCGCCCAAGAGGAAGCGGCCAAAGCCGAGGCGGCGGAAGCCGAGGCGGCCGAGGCCGAGCAGCGGCGTCGGTTGCCGCCGAAGGACGCGCTCGTCGCCAGCGGCGTCGC
>DATCVD010000601.1:0-2819 GCA_036567125.1 Pyrinomonadaceae bacterium
GCGAGCGCCGCGGCCAGCGGGCCGGCGACGAGCAGGTTGAGGCCGGGGATCATGAGCGTGGTGCCGATGGCGGCGATGGCCGCGATGGTCGCGCCCGTGCCCGCGCCGATGGCCGCGCCCTTGCCGGCGTCTTCCCAAGCCTTGTCGCCGAGGTCGGTGCCTTCGCCGCCCTTGTCGCCCGCGAAGTACTTGCTGCGCGTGTCTTCCGACATCAGCAGGTTAACGTCGTCCTTGCCGTAGCCGCGTTGCGACAGCGAGCCGTAGAATTTCTCCGCGCTGTCCCTGTCCCTGAAAAGTCCGTGCACCGTCCGCGAGCGGCCGGTCGAAGTGCCGATTGAATCTGCCATTACTTGTCGTCCTCCCCTTTAACTTTGGTTAGTTGAATTGCGAGAGCGCCGCGCGCGCGTGCCGGCGGCGACTCGATAACCCCCGGTGTTCGTCCGAGACTAAATTCTTACTCGCCCGTCCGCAGGCTCTTGCCCTTGATGAGGCGATAGACGGCGAGCACGACGAGCGCGCCGACGACCGCCAGTATCAGCCGCATGAAGAAACCGGGGCGGCTCACGTCGCCCGCCTCGCTCACGCCGCCGTAGCCGAGCAGCATGCCGCCGAGCAGGCCGCCGATGAACGAGCCGACGATGCCGAGCAGGATCGTGATGATCGCGCCGCCGGGATCGCGTCCCGGCATGATGGCCTTCGCTATCAGGCCGGCCAGCAGACCCAGAATGATGAATGCAATCAGTCCCATCTCTTTGAACCCTCCGTCGCGTACCGTTTCTCAGTGGGGGCGGTCAGGATCACACGCCGCCGTGTCCTGATTCCGTATGCCTTTTCGACTCGCACGCTGTACGCAAGCAATTGCTCTGCCACAAGCGCCGCCGCCACGCGGCGACGCGCGCGGAGCGCGAATTGCAGCCCGCCGAAGCGCGCGATCTTTTGTCGGACTGCTTCGGAATCGTCAGACTAATTCGGGAGAGGCGGTGACTGAATGAGACGAACGGCTGCGACTGTGTTCGCGCTCGCGCTCGCGTCCGCGACCGCGCAGACGGGCTGCGTGTTCGTCGGCGGTTACAGCAGCGAGGGCGGGTGGTACGTCTGGCCGGGCAGCATCGTGCTGACGGTCGTGATGATCCTGCTGCTGTGGCTGCTGGCGCGGCGGCGGCGGAGGTGAGGGGAGCGCTTCATTCGCCGAGCGAGTCGAGCGCGCGTTGCAGCTCGTCGCGCTTTCGCGCGAGCGCGGCGGCGTCGGCGTCGGGCGGGACGAAGATCGGCGGCGCGATAGCCACGCGCGCGCGGGTGAAGGGGAGCGGGACTTGGAGCCTGTCCCAACTCGGCGCACGCCATCGGCGCGCGGCGTTGACGACGAAGGGCAGGACGGGGTTGCCGGTCTTTCGCGCGAGCAGCACCGCGCCCATCTTGGCCTCGTGGCGCGGCCCCTTCGGGCCGTCGATCATGAAGCCGGCCGGGCAGCGCGCGCGCGAGAGTCGAACCAACTCGGCGAGCGCGCCGATGCCGCCGCGCGTCGAGGAGCCGCGCACCGCGCCGAAGCCGAAGCGTTGGATGAAGCGCGCGATGTACTCGCCGTCGAAGCTCTGCGAGGTCATCACGACGATGCGGCGGCGGCGGAAGAAGTAGGTCGCGAGGAAGACGCGGTCGTGCCACGTCGTGTAGATCGGGAGGCGGCCGCCGCGCGAAGCTTCTTCCAGATGCTCGCGGCCCTCCACGCGGAAGCGAACCGTGCCGCCGATGATCCGGATCAGCGCGTAGAAGGCGAGGTCTGCGGCGCGGATCGTGAGGCGCTGGCGGAAGGCGTAGCCCGACAGGTCGGCGAAACCGTAGGCGCGCTCGACGGCCCGGCGCTCGCGCTCGTCGCGCGTGCCGTCGGTCTGCGTCAACGCTGCTTGCTCGGCGGGCGACATCTTCGCGCGCGAGTCTAGCAGAACCCGCGAGGCGAATTCCCGCGGCCGGCGCGACCCGTCAACGCTTCGACAGGCCCGCCAGCGCGTTCTGGAACTCGGCAATCGCGGGCGGGAGCGCGGTCGTCGCGGGCTGTTTGCCCCACAACACCTCGCGCGCCTTCAGCCCGTAGATCGCCTTGTTGATGTTGTTGTCGGAGTTGATGCCGGTTTGGGTGGTGGAGTCGTCTTCCACTTCGATGCCGTGCAGCTTGCCGTCGTTGAGCGCGTAGACGATGATGCCCGCCTCGCGCAGCTCCTTCTCCCGCTCCGCCGTCAACTCGCCGACGGGGCCGGCCGCCGCCTCGAACTTGACGTGATCCTTCTCGAACTTCTTGAGCGTGTCGTCGTCCATGAAGAGCATGATGACGCCCGCGTTCGCCGGCTTCACCTTCGTCCAGCCCTTGTCCGTGACGGCGAAGCCGTAGAAGGCCGGCGCGCCCCAGCCGTCGGCGACGCGCCGCGACATGAGGCCGTAGCCCTTCATGGCTTTCATGAACAGGATGTTCACCCTGTCCACGTCGGGGAAGACGGCGACGGCCCGCGCCCGCTCAAGCAACTCGCGGGGGATCGTCTCGCCGGGCGGCAGGGCGGACAGGTCGGTTAAGACTTTGGCGGCTTTGCCGGAGCGGCGCGCGGCGGCGTCGAGCTTGCCCTTGTCAACCTTCTGCGCGCGCGTCGCCGCGGGCACGAGGAGCAGGGCGGCGACGGCCGCCAGCGCGAGGCCGGGCCGGCGCGCGGGGGATGCGGGTGGCGGAAACATCGAAGACCTCCGAGTAAATTCGCTCGCGTGGGCTGGCGTGAGCGGCGCGCGGGTTGGGAGCATAACATTAGCCGCCGCGCGCGGCATAGCAGGCCGCCGGG
>DATCVD010000602.1:0-2569 GCA_036567125.1 Pyrinomonadaceae bacterium
CGGCGCACGGCGCGAGCAGCAGCGACAGCGCCAACGCCGCGCGCATTGCGCGCAGCCGCGGCCGCACATTCGGCGTCTTCATAATCGACATCATCGACGACTTCGCCTCGTTAATTTGTCGGCTGGGAGGTTACTCAGGCGGGGCGGGCCGGGGAGCGCCCTGCGCTGCTACGGCGGCGGGCGCGTACAGTAAGAGCGCGGCGGCGAGGCAAGTCGCAAGCCGGGGGGGGCGCAGGCTCGGCATGTCGGGGGAACGCGTGGCGCGTCGGCCGCTCGCTACGGGAAGCGCGCGGGCGAGAACGGCACGCCCTTGCGCTCGCTCTCCTCGACGCACTGCCGGACGCGCGTGTAGATGCCGTCGGCGTCGAGGCCGTACTTGGCGAGCAGGAGCTTGGCGTCGCCGTGCGTGACCCAGCGGTCGGGGATGCCCATGCGGACGACGCGCGCCGCGCCGAGCAGATCGTTCTCCTCCAGCAGCTCCAGCACGGCCGCGCCGAAGCCGCCCGCCAGATACGCCTCCTCGACCGTCACGATCAGGCGCTTCGTGCGCGCGAGCGCGAGCAGGAGGCTGGCGTCGAGCGGCTTGACGAAGCGGGCGTTGACGACCGTCGCGTCGACGCCGTCCTTCGCCAGACGCTCGGCGGCCTGCCACGCCGGGTGAACCATCGAGCCGTAGGCGACGAGCGCCACGTCCGATCCGGCGTCGCGCAGGATTTCGGCCTTGCCGATCTCAAGCGGCTGCGGGTCGCGCTCGGTGTCCGCGCCGACGCCGTTGCCGCGCGGGTAGCGCACGGCCATCGGGCCGACGTTGTCGAGCATGGTGAGCAGCATGTCGCGCAGCTCGCCCTCGTCCTTCGGGGCCATCACCGTCAGGTTCGGGACGCCGCGCAGGTAGGCGATGTCCAAGAGGCCGTGGTGCGTCGGCCCGTCGGGGCCGGCGACGCCGCCGCGGTCGAGGCAGAACTTGACGTTCAGGTCTTGCAGGCACACGTCGTGGACGATCTGATCGAAGGCGCGCTGCAAAAACGTCGAGTAGATCGCGCAGACGGGCTTCAGCCCCTCGGTCGAGAGGCCGGCGGCGAACGTCACGCAGTGCTGCTCGGCGATGCCGACGTCGAACGATCTTTCGGGGAACTTCTTCAAGACCTGATCGACGCCCGTCCCGTCCGGCATCGCGGCCGTGAGCGTGACTATCTTCTCGTCGCGCTCCATCAGCTCGCACATCGTCCGGCCGAAGACCGAGGTGTAGGTCGGCGCGGACGGCTTCGCCTTCGGCATCTCGCCGGTCTTCGGGTCGAACGGCCCCGTGGCGTGCCACGCGTAGTAGTTCTTCTCGCGCGCGGGGAAGCCTTTGCCCTTCGTGGTCAGGCAGTGGACGATGACGGGTTCGTCCCTGACCTGCTGCGCCTCGCGGAAGGCGCGCACGAGCGCCTGCGTGTCGTGGCCGTCCACGTAGCCGATGTACTTGAAGCCGAGTTCGTTGACGAGCGCGCCGGGCAGGACGGCCGCGGCGATGGCGTCCTTCACCGTCTTGGCCGCGTGGTGGAGGCGTTCGCCGACCGACGGGACGGAGCGCAGCGCCTCGCCCACCTCGTCCTTGAAGCGGTGGTAGCCCTGCGCCTCGCGCAGGCGATTCAAATAACCCGTCAGCGCGCCGACCGCGGGCGCAATCGACATCTCGTTGTCGTTCAGGATGACGATCAGCCGCGACTTCAAGTGACCCGCCTGATTGATCGCCTCCATCGCCATCCCGCCCGCGAGCGACGAGTCGCCGATCAGGGCGACGACGTGATGCGACTCGCCGCGCCGGTCGCGCGCTATCGCCATGCCGAGCGCGGCCGAGAGCGAAGTCGAGGCGTGGCCCGCGCCGAAGGCGTCGTACTCGGATTCCTCGCGCCGCAGGAAGCCGCTCAGCCCGTCGTACTGTTTGATGGTCGGGAACTGCTCGCGCCGGCCCGTCAGGATTTTGTGCGCGTAAGCCTGATGGCCCACGTCCCACACGAGGCGGTCGGCCGGCGTCTCGAAGGCGTAGTGGAGCGCGACGGCCAGCTCGACCGCGCCCAAGCTCGCGCCGGTGTGGCCGCCGATGCGCGCGCACGTCTCGATGATGTACTGGCGGATTTCGTCCGCCACCACTTGCAGTTCGTCGGGGCCGACGAGGCGGCGCAGGTCTGCGGGCGAGTCGATTTGTTGCAGGAATTTCATCGGGGGCGATTGTAGCGCGCTTCGCCGTAGGTTGGCACGCCGAGAAACGATCAAGTCGCGCCGCGCCGGGGAGGGCGCAACTGTTTTTATCGGCCGCCGGGGCGCGGCGCGCGTCTTAACACCTCGGAGCGAGACCGGCCGGCGGACGAAGTGGCCGCGCCCGGCTTGCGGGACGGGCGGACGGACGTGCCGCGCGTCGCGCCATCATCAGTCGGAATTCCCTAAGGAGTGCAAAAGTGATGAGACGTTACATCCTCAGAGTCATCTCGTGCGCGGGGCTGCTCGCGTTTGCGGCCGCGGCCGGCTTCGCGCAGAACCCGCCCGGTTCGCCCTCGCAGGACGAGGGCCGGCGCGAGTCGAGGCG
>DATCVD010000603.1:0-8231 GCA_036567125.1 Pyrinomonadaceae bacterium
CCGGGGGCGGGTTCGGCCGCCGCGCGCGCGTTGACGGCCGACCCCTGAAAGGACGACCGCCCCCGAAAAGTAAGTCGGCGGCCGGCCGCAAAAGCGGGACGGCGGCCGAATCGGGCCGCCGTCCCGGCTGCGCGCGTGCTGTGCCTGCTTAGTACTTCGGCGCGACGCCGAGGTTGTGCATCAGGAACGAGTAGATGTCGGCGGCCTGCTCGATGGCCTTCGTCGTGCTGCTCGCGCCGTGGCCGGACTTGGTGTCGATGCGGATGAGCACGGGGTTGTCGCCGGCCTGCTTCTCCTGCATGACGGCGGCGTACTTGAACGAGTGGCCGGGCACGACGCGGTCGTCGTGGTCGGCCGTCGTGATCAGGGTGGCCGGGTACTTCACGCCCTCGCGGACGTTGTGGATCGGAGAGTAGGCGTAGAGCGCCTTGAACTCTTCCGGGTTGTCGGCCGAGCCGTAGTCGGCGATCCAGTTCCAGCCGATGGTGAACTTGTGGAAGCGCAGCATGTCCATCACGCCGGCCTGCTGGATGACGGCCTTGAACAGCTCGGGCCGCTGGTTGGCGACCGCGCCGACCAAGAGGCCGCCGTTCGAGACGCCGTGGATGGCGAGCTTGTCCGGCGAGGTGTACTTGTTAGCGATGAGCCACTCGGCCGCGCCGATGAAGTCGTCGAAGACGTTCTGCTTTTTGAGCTTCGTGCCGGCCTCGTGCCACTTCTCGCCGTACTCGCCGCCGCCGCGCATGTTCGCCGAGACGTAAACGAAGCCCTGCTCCAAGAGGGCGAGGCGCAGCGCGCTGAAGCCCGGCGTGGTCGAGCTGTTGAAGCCGCCGTAGCCGTAGAGCAGGGTCGGGTTCCGGCCGTCGAGCTTGAGGCCCTTCTTGTGGACGATGAACATCGGGACGCGCGTGCCGTCCTTCGAGGTGTAGAAGACCTGCCGGGTCTCGAAGTTGTCGCCACGGAAGTCGGGGATGGTCGGCGTGCGGAAGAGGGTCGTCTTCTTCGACGCGATGTCGTAGCGGTAGATGGCGGGCGGGAAGTTGAACGACGAGAAGGTGTAGAAGATGAACTTGTCGTCGTTGTTGCCGCCGAAGCCGCCGGCGACGCCGAGGCCCGGCAGTTGGACTTCGTTTTCGAGCTTGCCGTCGAGGCTGTAGACGTAGGCGCGCGTCGTCACGTCCTTGAGGTAGGTGGCGAAGAGCTTGCCGCCGCCCGTGCCCGCGCCCTGAAGCGGCTCGGCCCTTTCGGGCAGCACCGTCTTCCAGTCGGCCTCCGCGGGCTTCTTCGGATCGTAGAGGACGACCTTCCAGTTCGGCGCGCCCTTGTTGGTCTGGAGCAGGAACTTGTCGCCGACGTTGTCGACGACGCCGAACACGTCGTCGCCCACCTCGGCGACGACGGGCGTCCACGTCTTGTCGTTCTTCGAGAGGTCGCGGAAGAAGAGGGCGTTGCCCTTCCTGCCCTTGCCGCGGTCGGAGATGTTGAGCAGCGCGAAGCGCTCGTCCTCGGTGGTCGAGACGTTGTGGAAGCGCTGCGGGTTGGCCTTGTCCTCGTAGACGAGCGCGTCCTCGGCCTGCGGAGTGCCGAGGCGGTGGAAGTAGACCTTGTGCCCCTCGTTGGCGGAGGTCATCAGGTTGCCGTCCTTCGGCGCGTCGTAGCGGCTGTAGTAGAAGCCGTCGCCGGCCCACGACAGGCCCGACACCTTGACCCACTTCAGCTCGTCGGCGAGCTGCTTGCGCGTCGCCACCTCCATCACGTAGCAGTCGCGCCAGTCAGACCCGCCCTTCGACTTGCAGAACGCGGCGTGCTTCGCGTCCTTCGAGAGCGAGAAGCCGGCGAGCTGCACGGTTCCGTCGGCCGAGAACTTGTTCGGGTCGAGCAGCACCTCGGGCGCGCCGTCGAGACCCTTCTGCACGTAGAGGACGGACTGGTTTTGCAGGCCGTCGTTCTTCGAGAAGAAGTAGTACTCGCCGCGGCGGAACGGCGAGCCGAACTTCGGGTAGTTGAACAGCTTTTCGAGCCGCGCCCTGACCTGCTGGCGGAACGGGATTTTTTCGAGGTAGGCGAACGTCACCTTGTTCTGCTCTTCGACCCACTTGGCGACCTCGGGCGACTTCTCGTCTTCGAGCCAGCGGTAGGGGTCGGCGACGCGGACGCCGTGGTACGTGTCGAACTGCTCGACCTTCTTCGTGGCCGGGTACTGTAATCTCTGGGCGACGAGTGCTGCGGGGCACAGGGCCACGAGCGCGGCGGCGGCGAGCGCCGCCCGTGCGGCAAGTCTTTTCCTCATTGCGAAAACTCCTCGGAGGTGGATCAAATTTTTAAGGGGATGACGGCCTGACCGTGAGCCGGTCTTGCGGAAGCGCCCGGAAGCGGCGTGACCACTGGCCTCATTTCCGGTCGCCGGCAAAGCGCACAAATTTATGGCCCGCGCGCGGCCTTTGTCAAACGGACGCCGCGGCGTCGGGGCGGACGCGCTTCGCGTCGTCGTTACGCGAGGGGGTTCGTGCAAAGTTTAGAACCGGGGGGCGCGCCCGGCGGCCGGATCAGCCCGCGGCGGCCGGCGGCGTGAGCAGCCTGCTCACTCTGGTTCTCTCCTCCTCCGCCCATTCGATCTGACGTTCGGCGTACTCCCGCAGCTCGCCGTGCCCGCCCTCGCTGGCCTCGAAGTCGGCGTCCTGCATGTAGGGCTTCTCGCGCCAGTAGGTGAGGAACGAGTCGAGGTCGCCGATGGCCTTGCGGCCGAGTTCCTCGATGTCCACGCCGGGCTTGTCCCGCGCGTCGTCGAACTCTTGCAGGCTGCGCTGCGCGTTCAGTTGCAACTCGTCGTCCGTCATTACAGCTCCCTTCCTTAACCCGGAAAGTCCCCGCCGCGTCTCGTCGTCCGAACCTATTCTAACAAACAAAGGCCGTCGGGAAGCTCGCCGCCGCAACCGATCTCGAACGAACACGAGTTCTACACGACGACCTCAGTCTCGATAATCAGCATCGGCCCCCGCGGCCTTAGCGGCGACGGGCGCGGCGGCCTCTTCCGCCCGCCCGCGGCCGGGCTGAAACGGGAAGGGCGTGGCCCCCTCGTCCGGAGGCCACGCCCTTCCCGTGCGGGGGCGGGTTAGTTAACCGCCACGTCGTCCACGCGGAAGGACGTGGGCAGCGTGCTGTCGTTGGTGCCGCGGAACTGAATCCGCACGGTCTGCCCGGCCCAACTGCTCAGGTTGTACGGCCCGCGCTGGACGTAAACGCCCGACGTGCCGCTGTTCTGGTTGCTGAAGGTGGCGAGCGTGCCGAGCAGCGTCCCCGACGTGCTCCGCACCTCGATGAAGAGGCGGTCGAAGACCGACGCGCCCGCCGCCTCGCTCGTGGTGATGTTGAGCCAGAAGGAGAGGTTGCCGCCGCCGCCCGGGACGGTGACCTGCTGGTAGAGCGTCCCCGACGTGCTGTTGACGCCGTTGAGGATCATGTAGGCCACGCCGCTGTTCGGGAAGGTGCCGGTGCTGCGGGTGACCTGCCCGGAGATGACCCACGGCGTCGTGCCTGACTCGAAGCCGGGGTTGACGAGGACGTTCGTGCCGCCGCCGCTCGTGCCCGCCTGCGTCACGGTGAAGGTCTGGCCCGCGACGGTGAGCGTGCCGGTGCGCGAGGTGGTCGCGGTGTTCGAGGCGACGGAGTAGGAGACCGTGCCGCTGCCCGAGCCGCTCGCGCCGCCCGTGACGGTGATGAACGAGCTGTTGCTCGCGGCCGTCCACGCGCAGCCCGCGCCGGCCGTGACCGAGACGGTGCCCGTGCCGCCCGCCGCCGGCTGGCTGGCGCTCGTCGGGCTGATCGAGAAGGTGCAGGTGCCGCCGCAGTCGGTCGGGATGTTGGTCGCGGCGGTGTGGGTCGTGCCGTCGTTGCCGACGGCCGAGACGCCCATCCCGTGGCGCGCGAAGACCGTCCAGATGGCGCAGCGGTTCGCGCCGCCGTTCAAATTCTGATCGGCTTGCAGGATGCCGTCGCGCGCGTTCAGGAACGACGGCCGCGTCGGCGTGAACTTCATGCCGTTGAGGACGAGGCGGTCGGTCGTGGCCGCGCCGAGCTGCGTGCGCAAGTCCCAGAGCGTCGCGGCCCAGACCTCGCCGTCGCGGTGGACTTGGCAGCCGCCCGCGCACACGTCGGCGTAGGAGTCGTGGACGGCGTTGGCCGGGACGGTGTAGGCCGCGCGGCGGATGCCGTTCGGGTTGGCGGTCGAGTACTCGCCGACCGCGCCGTCGCCGTTCATCGTGATGGCCCAGTAGTCCGACCAGCCCTCGCCCATCGCGCCCGACTGCGTGCCGGAGAGGGCCGTCGAGCCGTTGCCGATCAGGCGGTTCGAGATGCCGTGGCCGTACTCGTGGAAGACCACGTCGCCGTCCACCGAGCTGTCGCGGTCGGGGTTGGCGGCGGTGAAGATGTACTGCTGCATGCGCGGGCGCTGGCCGTCGGGCGGCGTGGCGAAGTTGGCGTTGTTAGTGCCGGAGCCGTCCTGCGCCTCGGCGCGGACGGAGTCGTTGCCCGTGCCGCCGCGCCCGAAGTTGTTGGTCTGGAAGTTGCGCGCCGACTCCGTGAACCCGAGGGTGTAGGAGTAATCGTGGATCACGTTGTTGAAGTAGAAGAGGTTCGTCACGACGGCCGCCTGATTCGTGGCGGTGGTGGGCGCGACGGTCGTGTCGAAGGGGAAGGTGAAGTTCTGGTTGGCGGCGGAGGCGTGGCCGCTTGAGAGTCCGTTGCCGCTGGTCGTGTCCGGCGCGTTGTTGGCGTCGCGGTCGAGGTAGGCTTCGACGTTGTTGCCGGTCGTCACGGTCGAGGTGCCCATCCAGCCGGCGGCCGTGTTGATCGTCGTGTCGCCGACGAAGGAGACGAGCACGCGCGCGCCCTTGTCGGGCGCTTCCGTGTAGACCGTGCCCTGCGCTTGGTGGGCGTAGAGGTTGTGGCGCAGCAGCAGCTCGCCCGTGTGCGCGTCAACCAGCAGCTCGTACCACTCGTCGGGGCCGACCTCGGCGAAGACGTGCCACGCGAGGCGGGCCGCGTCGCCGACGCGCACGACGTTCAACTCCGAGAGCACCTCCTCGTACTTCGCGCCGAGCGGGTTGGCGAAGGCCGACTTGTCGCTCTTCGAGGCGCGGGGTCGCGTCTCGGCGAGGCCGGAGGCTTCGACCTTCCGCCCGGCGTAGGCGAGCGCCGCGGCGACGCCCTCGGCCTCTTCGAGCCGGGGGGCGAGCCCCACCTTCTGGCCCGTGATGAGGAAGCCCTCGCGCACGGAGAGGATTTCGCCCTCCCGGCCCACGACCACCCTCACGTCGCCCTCGAAGACCTTGACGCCGCCGACCGTCTGGGCGTAGTCGAGGAAGGTGGTGCCGGCGTCGTTGTCCGCCCTGAGCAGCTCCATCTCGTCGACGGCCGCGTCCGAGAGGACGAAGAGCGGGCCGTGCTGCTTGAGGAAGCCGCGGGCGATGTCGTCGGGCGCGCCTGCGCGCGCGCCGGCGAGCGGCGCGCCGTCGACGAAGAAGTTCTTGAGCGCGCCCGCCTCGTTGACCTCGGCGCGCAGGTTCTGCGCCGCCTCGGGCTGGAGCCGCGCGCCGAATTTTTCGACGGCCTCCGAGCGGGCCTCGGCCGCCGCCTTCAACCCCTTGCCCTGCCGCGCGCCGCCGGCACGCGAGCGTACGGGGCTGATGTCCGTGTCGGCGAACTCGTCGCGGCCGGCGAGGCGGATGTCGTAGTTGGGGAGCGGCTCGCGCCGGGCCTCGGTCTGCTCGTCGTCGCCGGGCGACGGCGGCGACAGCCGCGCCGCGCCGGTTCTGGTCGAGGGGGTGAGCGTCGCAAAAGCGACCGCGACGCCGAGCAAAATCATGAACAATCTCTTACGCATGTATTCTCCTTCGTCCGACGGTGTGTGGGTCAGTGGTGCACGGGGCGGCCCGGTGGACGCCTCAGGCTGTGAGCGTTTTCGGCATGGCCGGGGTGTCCCGGCCGCATCGGGGGTTTATGCGCGTCGTTGTTCCAGTGTCGCGGCCAAATGCGTGGCGCGCGCCCGGCCCGGTGCGCGGTCAGGGCGCACGGGGCCGCGCAAATCGCGCGGGCGCAGTCAGAGGCCCTTTGGTGAAGGGCGATGTACAGTTTCGGCGGCCGGGTGTAAGGCGGCCCGCCTGCGGTTGGGGCGGTCAACGGCGGGCGACGGCGGCGAAGCCGTGGCCCGCAACTTTCTGCGAGGCGGTGTAAGGTAGCAAATTCCGCGGCCGTTGTTAAGGTCTAAATTGCTGACCGGCCGAGGCAAGGGGGGAACTGCAAGCCACTTGCTAAGTCGCGGCGGCCTCCGCCGCGACTTTCGGGCGCGTCGTCACAGGTGACGTTTCCAGAAGTCGAGCATCGTGCGTTGCAGGTGGAGCGCGCCGGGGCGGTCGCTGATGCCGTGCTTGCGCATCGGGTAGATCATCTGCTCGAAGAGCTTGCCGGACTGGACGAGCGCGTCGGCGAAAGCCTGCGTGTTCTGCGGGTGGACGTTGTCGTCGTAGGTTCCGTGGACGAGCAGGAGGCGGCCGTGCAGGTCGCCCGCGCGCTTGACGAGCGACGCGCGCGCGTAGGCTTCGGGGTTCGCGTCCGGCAGCCCGGCGAGCGCCTCGGCCCACTTGGTGTCGTAGTAGCGCCAGTCCGTGACGGGCGCGCCGGAGATGCCGGCCTTGAACTCCTTCGAGCGGGTCATGAGACTCAGGGTCATCGTGCCGCCTCCGCTCCAACCCCAGACGCCGACCCGGCTGGCGTCCGCCCACGGCTGGCTCTTCAGCCAGCGCACGGCGTCGAGCAGGTCGGCCGTCTCCGGCTCGAACCCCTTCCCGACGATGGTGTTCTCCAGCCGCTTGCTGACGGCGGTCGCCGCGCGGTTGTCCACGGCCAGCAGCACGAAGCCTTCGGCGAGGAGGAGTTGATCGGCGAGCAGGCCGTACTGCCACGAGTTGGCGACCGTCGGGGCCGACGGCCCCCCGTAGATGTGCAGGATGACCGGGTAGCGGCGATCGGGTTTGAAGCCTTTCGGCTTGAGCAGCCGCGCCGGCATCGGGAAGCCGTCGGCCGCCGGGATGGTCAGCAGCTCCGGGTACTGCACGTCGAAGCGCGCGACGAGTTCGGGCCGCGGCGCGGCGAGCTGTAGTTGCCGCGCGCCGTCGGCGCGGTGCAGCGCAAGCGACGGGAGCGTGCGGATGTCCGAGAAGTGGTCGAGGTAGAAGCGCGCGTCCGGCGGCATCGAGATGCCGTGGACGCCCGGCTCGGCCGACAGGCGCGTCATCCCTGAGCCGTCGAGCCTGATGCGGTAGAGGTGGCGCTCGACGGGCGAGCGCTCCATCGCCGTGAAATAGACCCAACCCTGCGACTCGTCGATCCCGACGACCGACTGCCTGACCCAGAAGGCCCCTCCGCCCGACGAGGCCAGCGCCCACTCGCCGCGCGTAACTTGGTTAACCAAGCGGCCGTCGAGCGTGTAGCGGTAGAGGTGGTAGAAGCCGTCGCGCTCCGAGGCCCAGAGGAAGTGGCGGCCGTCGGCGAGGAAGTGCAGGTCGTCGTGGATGTTGACCCAGCCGGGATCGGTCTCGGTCAGGACTCTCGTCGCCGCGCCGGTCTCGCGCGACGCGAAGTAGAGGCCCGACTCGTGCTGATCGCGCGTCAAGGTCTGCACGCTCAGGCGGCGGGCGTCGGGCAGCCACTTCACGCGCAAGACGTACTCGAACGGGCGGTCGTTGATGCTCACCCAAGTCGTCTCGCCGCGGCCGACTTCCGCGACGCCGACGCGGACGCGCGGGTTGGGCGTGCCGGCCTTCGGGTACCGCTGCGTGATCAGGCGCGGCGCGCTGTCGGGCCGGAAGTCGACGTAATGACTCAGGCCGACGGCCGACTCGTCCGTCTGCAAGTAGGCGAGCGCGCGCGAATCGGGCGACCACCAGTAGCCGATGTCGCGCCGGCCGAAAATCTCCTCCCAGTAGACCCACGAGAGGCTGCCGTTCAGAGTCGTCTCCGAGCCGTCGCGCGTCACGCGCGTCTCGGCGAGCGTGTCGAGATCAACGACGTAGAGATCGTGCGCGCGGACGAAGGCGAGCCGCCGGCCGTCGGGCGAGAAGCCGGGCGACTGCTCCTCGGCGTCGGTCTTCGTCAGGCGCGTGAAGCGCGCCGCCGCGAGGTCGAGCAGGAAGAGGTCGCCGCGGAAGACGTAGAGCGCGCGGCGGCCCGCC
>DATCVD010000604.1:0-3413 GCA_036567125.1 Pyrinomonadaceae bacterium
GCGGCGAGCAGGGCGGCGCGGGCGAGGCGGCGGGCGCGTAGGCTGGTGCGGCAAATTCTCATCGGACTTCCCCTCCGTTGGCAGGCGCGGCGTTCGGGAATCGACAGGCCCGGGCGTTCGGCCCCGGCCCGCCGCGCATTATATTCCTCGCGGGGCAAAAAATTAAGAAAGAAAGAACGGCCCGCCCGCCGCCTCCGGCGCAAACTATACTTCTCGCGCCGCGCTGTTATAATCGCGGCAGCGAACCGGGTACAAAGCGGACGGCCGGGGAGGCGGGAGGCCGGAGGGATCGCGGCGCGGGCGGCGCAACCCGCCGCCACGTGCCAGCATCCAAAGGGTTACGTTTCGCGGCCGACCCCCTTTCAGGTCTCAAACCTCGTTACGGCAGGACAGTCGCCGCGGGCAGACTTCAGTCACAAAGCAGGTGTCGCGCCGTGCGGGAACCGCGCGACCGACCGCGGCGGGCGCGAGAGTTCGGGACGCGCCGGCGACAGTTTTTCACGTTCATCAGGAAACCTTCGGAGACTTACCAACCATGTCGAGCCAGCTCACACGCAACTTGACGGCGCTCGCTCTCGCCTTCAGCCTCCTCGGCTCGGCCGCGGGGGCGGCGGCGCAGACCCAGCCTCAGCAGCAGCAGCCCGCGCGCGCCGAGACGAAAGAGGAGCGCAAGGATCGGGAGCGCAAGGAGAAGGAAGAGCGCGAGAAGAAGGAGTTCGAGGAGTGGGAGGCGCGGCGCAAGGCCGAGGCCGAGGAGAACGCCAGAAAGAGCGTCGGCAAGCCGCTCTCGACCGACGAGAACCCGGCCATGATCGGCAAGCGCAAGCTCAACGGCGGCCTATTCGCCAAGATGAGCATGTCGACCGAGAAGGAGATCTCTCTCGGCCGCCAGCTCTCGGCCGAGATCGACCGTCAGGCCAAGCTCATCGAAGACCCGGTCATCACGGAGTACGTCAACCGCGTCGGCCAGAACATCGTCCTCAACTCCGACGCGAAGATTCCCTTCACCATCAAGGTGGTTGACGCCGACGAGGTGAACGCCTTCGCCCTGCCCGGCGGCTTCTTCTACGTCAACAAGGGGCTGTTGCTCGCCGCCGACAACGAGGCCGAGATCGCGGGCGTGATGGCCCACGAGATCGCGCACGTCACGGCCCGCCACGCCGTCGAGACGCAGGCCAAGGGCATGCTCGCGCAGGTCGGCCTGATCGCCGGCTCGATCTTCCTCGGCGGCATCCCCGGCGCGATCATCCAGAACACGGCCGGCCTCGGCTTGGGCGCGGGCTTCGCCAAGTTCTCGCGCGACGCCGAGCGCGAGGCCGACAAACTCGGCGTGCAGTACCTCTACGCCGCCGGCTACGATCCGGGCGCGATGTCCACGATGTTCGAGAAGCTGGCGTCGCAGAACAAGAAGAAGCCCGGCTTCTTCTCGAAGACCTTCGGCTCGCACCCGCAGTCGATTGACCGCCTCGAAGCGTCGAAGTCGCTCGTGGCCCGCTTCCCCGAGCGCGAGGAGTACGTCCTCAACACGTCCGAGTTCCAGCGCGTCAAGAACCGCCTGCTGCGCCTGTCGAACGCGAAGGCTTCGACGGCGGGCGACCTGACGAGCGACACCGAGAGCGGCGAGCGCGGGCGGCCCACGCTCAAGCGCCGCGCGCCCTCGCCCGACGACACGACCACCGACGGCCAGAAGCCGGCCGACCCGAAGGACGAGAGGCCGACGCTCAAGCGCGGCGGCGACCAGAAGCCGCCCGCCGAGCAGCCGGAGAACTAAGGGCGGCGCGCTCGCCCGCCCCCCCCCGAACGCCGAACGCCCCGCGATCAACTGATCGCGGGGCGTTCGTGTTTCAGGGGGACGGGGGGTTGCGGGCGGAGTCGCCCGCGCTTCCCGAACGTCAGTTCTTTTTCTTCATCACGGGGCCGGCCTTGACTTCGGCCTCGCTGAGGGGCTTGGCCGGCTTGAACTTGTCCGGCAGCGGCGTCCCCGTCGCGTCGCCCTTGACCTCGACGATGTCGCCCTTCATCGCGGCCAGCGCGCCGAGCAGTTCCGACTTCTCCTGCGCCGGCACGTTGAACTTGTCGAGCGCCTTCGTCAAGTCCTCGACGACCGCGGTGAACTCGCCCTCCGTGACGCCCATGTTCTTGTGCGACGCCTTCATCGACAGCCCCGTGTACTTGCACGGGCCGCCCGTCGCCTCGCAGACCTGCTCGATCAGGTGGAGGCGGACGCGCGGCACGTTCATCCCGCTCCGGGCGAGCTTCTTGTTGACGCGCTCGTCGGCCGCGAGGTTCTTGATGAACTCGTCCACGACGGCCGTGATGGCTTCGAGGCCGCCGAGCCGCTCGTAGAGCGACTTCTGCGCCGCGGCCGCCGTCGTGCTTGCATTCGCGCTCTGCGCCGCCGCCGCCGTCGCAAAACTGGCGACGAGGCACGCGGCCACGAGGAAGGTTTTGACTCTCCGCATTTTCTCTGTCTCCTTAACTGTGAAGTGGGGTTTGAAGTTGCCGTAGAAGCTTGCGCGGCGCGAGGAACACGCGCCGGAAACCCGCCTTGCGAGAAAACTGAAAACCCGCCTTGCGATAAACTTTCGGAAACCCGACCCGCTCGTTCTCACGTCCGGCCGAAATACGTCCGACCGCACCGCCCCGGATGTCGCGCGGCAGTGTAACGGCTGCGGCCCGTTATCATCAACGCTGTCACGGACTTTGGCCGCGAGGCGGCCCGCGTCCGGCTTGACAACTTTTCGAGCGCGAAGGTATTCTAGCCGTTCGCGTTTTAGACGCATTTTTCCGCGAGAGTTACCTTATGTCAACAACATTTCCGAGCGCACAGGGCCTGTCAGACAATCGCAAGTGGTACGTGGTGGACGCCGCGGGCCAAACGGTCGGCCGGCTGGCGACCGAGGTGGCGCGCGTCCTGACCGGCAAGAACAAGCCGCAGTACACGCCCTTCATGGACACGGGCGATCACGTCATCGTCGTCAACGCCAAGCAGGCCGTCTTCAAAGGCTCGAAGGCCGAGCAGAAGATTTACTACCGGCACACGCTCTACCCCGGCGGGCTGCGCGCCGTGACGGTCAAGGAGCAGTTCGAGAAGCACCCGGAGCGCGTCTTGGAGATCGCGATCAAGGGGATGCTCCCGAAGAACAAGCTCGGCAAGGCGATGGCGAAGAAGCTCAAGGTCTACGCCGACGACGAGGGGCTCACGCGGCACTCGGCGCAGAAGCCCGAGCCCCTGGCCCTCAGCCCGCGCGCCGCGGCGCAGAAGGCTTAACCGAAGCATTTAAGTAAGGAAGAGGAACCGTGGCAGACATCCAGTATTACGGCACCGGGCGGCGCAAGACTTCGACCGCGCGCGTCTACCTTAGGCCGGGCACGGGCGAGATCAAGGTCAACCGCAAGACCTTCGACGAGTA
>DATCVD010000605.1:0-12468 GCA_036567125.1 Pyrinomonadaceae bacterium
CGAGGCCGCCGGCCTCCGCGCCGCAGACGACGGCGCGCGCCCCCGTCCAGTCGATCCCCGTGTGCGCGCTCTCGGCGGCGAGGTCTGTGCCGACGGTGAGCACGCCGCGGCCTTTGCACCACGCGATCACCTCGTCGAAGCGCGCGCCCGTCCAGAGCGGCAGGCGGAAGGCCGAACCCATCGAGCCGCGCAGCGACTTGGGTGAGAGCAGATCGGTCGAGCCGGCGGTCGAGACGACTCCGGCCGCGCCCGCGGCCTCCGCGACGCGCAAGGCCGCGCCCGCGTTCGACGGGTTGCCGACGCCGTGCAGCACGACGACGAGCGAGTCCGGAGGCAGCGCACGCGCGAACGACTCGCGGTCGGTCGCCGGCCTGCGCGCGACGAGCGCCACGCCCTGCGGCGTCTTCGTGTCCGACACGGACGCGAGCACGCCTTCGGAGACCTCCGCGACGTTCGCGCGCGCCGCCGCGCGCAAGTCCGCGAGCAGCCGCGCGCCCCTCTCGCCGGCCGCGAACTTTTCGGTGAAGAGGACTTCCTCGACCGCAAGATTCGACCGCGCCGCCTCCTCGCAGAGCCGCAGCCCTTCGACAAAGACGCGCGCCGCGTCGCGCCCGTCGCGCACCCGTCGCGCGCGTTGCGCCAGCGCGTTGTGCCTGCTCGTGATCATCTTCGGACTGTGAACGGTCAAGCTTCAAACAGCCGGCCCCTCGTCACCCACACGTCGCCGCGCTGCTTTACGAACGCGCGGCGGGATCGCAAAATCTCTCGGCCGTAAATTTTAACGACGTGAGGCGATTATAAATGATGAGGCGCGTGCTGGCGGCAGTGCCGGACATGTTTTTCGCGGCGAAGGTGCGCGGGGCGGCGACGGCCGCGGGGGTCGCGTTGGAGTTCGCGCGCTCGGTCGAGGGCGCGGCCGAGAAGGCGCTGGCCGAGGCCCCCGCCCTCGTCATCGCCGACCTACAGGCGCGGGGGTTCGATCCTTTCGCGCTCGCCGCGCGCTTCAAATCCGACGAGCGGCTGCGCGCGATCCCGCTGGTCGGCTTCTACTCGCACGTCGAGGACAGCTTGAGGCGGCGGGCCGAGGAGTCCGGCTTTGATCGCGTGATGCCGCGCTCGGCCTTCGCGGCCCGGCTGCCGGAACTCCTGAAGGGCGAACTCTGATCGCCGGGGCGGAATACGGAAGGGAGGCAGGGCGCGCGACCGGCCCCGCCTCCCTTCGCTCTAAACGCGCGCCGCGCGCCTACAGCCCGCGCTCGGCCAGCTCGACGGCGGCGAAGAGGGCGCGCGCCTTGTTGAGCGTCTCCTCGTACTCGCGCGCCGGATCGGAGTCGGCCACCACGCCGGCCCCGGCCTGTATCGAGACCTCGTCGCCCCTCATGTGAATCGTGCGGATGGCGATGCACGAGTCGAGGTTGTCGGCGTAGTCGGCGTAGACGACCGCCCCGGCGTAGACGCCGCGCGCGGCCGGTTCGAGGCCGGCGATGATCCGCATGGCGCTGACCTTCGGCGCGCCCGTCACCGTGCCGGCCGGGAAGCAGGAGGCGAGCGCGTCGAAGCGGTCTAGCCCTTCGCGCAGCCGCGCGCCGAGGGCCGTGACCAAGTGCTGGACGTGCGAGTAGCGCTCGACGGCCATCAACTCGTCGACCGTCACCGACCCGACCTCCGCGACCCGCCCCAGATCGTTGCGGCCGAGATCGACGAGCATCGTGTGCTCGGCCACCTCCTTCTCGTCGGCGCGCATCTCGTCGCCCAGCGCGAGGTCTTCCGCCTCGTCCGCCCCGCGCGGCCGCGTGCCGGCGATGGGCCGGTAGTCGAGGCGGGGGCCGCGGCAGCGCACGAGCATCTCCGGCGACGCGCCGATGATCGACTCGTCGCCGAGCCGGAGGTAGAACAGGTAGGGCGACGGGTTGGTGGCGCGCAGGGCGCGGTAGAGCGAGAGCGGCCCCGCGCCGACCCGCTTACTGAAACGCTGCGAGAGCACGACCTGATAACAGTCGCCCGCGGCGATGTGCTCCTTGGCGCGGCGCACCGCGCGCTCGAAATCTTCGCGCGTGAAGTTTGCGTTGAAGGCGGCCGGCGCGGCGTCCCCCGCAGCGACTCCGGCGGCGCGCGGCGCGTGCGTGGTGCCTTCGAGCAGGGCCGTCTCGACGCGCGTCGTCTCTTCGACCGCTCGCTCGTACAGTTCTCTCAGCCGCGCGCGACTCCCTTCGGCCTCCTCCGTCAACACGACCGAGACGATCTCGATCCGCTGGCGGGCGCGGTCGAAGGCGAGGACGGTGCGGTAGAACATCCAGACGGCGTCGTCCGCGCCGCCGTGACGGGGATCGCGCGCGAGGCTGCGGTCGAGCGCAGGCTCGAACCAGCGCGCCGCCTCGTAGGCGAGGTAGCCGACCGCGCCCCCGGCGAGCGGCGGGAGGCCGGCGCGGGCGGCCAGTTTCCTCCCGCGAAAATGTTCCCTGAGAAAATCCGTGGCGCGCATCGGGCGGGTCTCGACCGCGCCGCCCCGCTCGATGAGCGTCTCGCCGCCGCGCCCGCGCACGACCATTTCGGGCGCGGCCCCGACGAACGAGTAGCGCGCGACGCGCTCGCCGCCCTCGACCGATTCGAGCAGGAAGGAGTGGGGCGCGTCGCCGGCCAGACGGAGCAGCGCGCCGACGGGCGTCTGCAAGTCCGCGAGGATGCTCCGCACGACGGGCACGACGTTGCCGCGCCCGGCCTCGCGCTCGAACTCCTCGAACGATGACGGCTGGAGGTTCAGCACGGCTGAGCACCACGGGGGCCCCGCGGGCGGCCCCGCCTCAGGCGGCCCCGACCGGGGTGATCGTCTGGTGGATCGCCCGAAGCTCCGGGATCGCCTGCTCGTACTGTTCTAGGTTGAGCGACTGCGCGCCGTCCGAGAGCGCGCGCTCGGGCTGGTCGTGGACTTCGATGATCAGGCCGTCGGCCCCGACGGCGACGGCCGCGCGCGCGAGCGGCGCGACCATGTAGTTATGGCCCGTGCCGTGCGAGGGATCGACGACGACCGGCAGGTGGGAGACGCGGCGCACGGCCGGCAGCGCCGCGAGGTCTAGCGTGTTGCGCGTGTGCCCGGCGAAGGTGCGGATGCCGCGCTCGCAGAGCACGACGTTGTAGTTGCCCTCGGCCATCACGTACTCGGCGGCGAGCAGCCACTCGTCGAGCGTGGCGGACAGCCCGCGCTTGAGCAGGACGGGGAGCGGCGAGCGGCCGGCGCGCTTGAGCAGCGTGAAGTTCTGCATGTTGCGCGCGCCGATCTGCAACACGTCGCCGTAACGCTCGACCAGATCGACGCCGTGCTCGTCGAGCGCCTCGGTCACGATCTTCAAGCCGTAGGCGTCGCGCACGTCGGCGAGAATCTTCAGGCCCTCCTCGCCGAGACCCTGAAAGGCGTAGGGGCTGGTGCGCGGCTTGAACGCGCCGCCGCGGAAGAAGCGCGCGCCCGAACGGCGCACGGCCTCGGCGACGGCGAACGCCTGCGCGCGGCTCTCGACGGCGCACGGGCCGGCGATGATCGCCAGCTCGTCGCCGCCTATCGCCGCGTCGCCCACGCGGACGGTGGTCTTCTCCGGCCTCAGATCGACCGTGACCAGCTTGTAGGGCTTCGTCACGCGCAGGGCGTCGGCGACGCCGGGCAGGTTCTCGAAGCGCGAGGGATCGACCGGGCCGGTGTTGCCGGTGACGGCGACGGCCGTGCGGTTCGCGCCGGGCAGCGGGTGCGGGCGGAGGCCGAGTTCCTTGACGACGCGCACCACCTCCGCGATCTCGCGCTCGGTGGCGTCGGCTTTCATTACGATGAGCATTCGTCGGTGACCCCTGAAACTCTCTCTCGCGGGCTACAGTGCCGGCGGCCGCTGGCGGCGCGCCGGAGCACGCGTCTAGTGTAGCAAAGAACGTGCCCCGCCGCGGCGCGCGCCGGCTCACATGCGCGCCGGGACTTCGATGCCGAGCACCGAGAGCGCGCTCGTCAGCTGTTTCCGCACCAAATCCGCGACGACGACGAGGGCCGCGCGCCTCGTCGGGTCAGGCTCTTTGAGGATGCTGTTCTCTTTGTTGTTGTAGAAGACGTTGAAAGCCTGCGCGAGGCCGAAGGTGTATTTGGCAAGATGCGAAGGCTCTTCAAGCTCGGCCGCCTGCGCGACGGCCTCGTCCAGACGCGCGGCCGTGGCGACGAGCGACCAGATTTTCGCGCCGTTCTCGCCTTCGAAGACGCGGCCGACGGCCCCGGCGCTCTCACCATCGTCCGCCGCGGAGCGGACGATGGCGAGCGCGGCGTCCGCCTCGCCCTCTTGCAATTTGCGAAAGATCGAGTTGGCGCGCACGGCCGCGTACTGGCAGTAGGGGCCGGTCTCGCCCTGCGTCGAAAGCGCCTCCTTGAAGTCGAAGGCGATGAGGGAATTGCGCGTCCACTTGAGCAGGTAGAAGCGGAGCGCGCCGACGGCGAGCGTGTGCGCGGTCTCGCGCCGCTCATCGCCGCCGAGTTCGGGGTGGCGCGACTCGACCTCGCGCGCGGCGTTCTGTTCGAGCGTGTTGATGAGATCGTCGGCCTTCACGCCCAGCCCCTTGCGGCCGCTCATCTCGATGTGCGAACGCTGCCGGTCTTCGGGCGACAATTCCAGCCCCAACTCCTCGCTCGCCGCCGGGGAGAGCGCGACCATCTCGTAGGCCAGATGGACGCTCGCCTCGCGGCCGACTTCGGGCGCTACCGCCGCCGCGCCGCGCTGCACGATCTCCTGCGTGTAGGACTGCCGCGAGTCGATGACGTTGTAAATCCTGCGGCCGCCGCCGAACGCGGGGTGACCGTCGGCCGGCGTCGCCTCCGAGCCGTCGCTCGTCGAGACCCAGACCGTGTGGCCGTCCGGGTAGGCGCGGAACGGCTTGTAGTAAAAATCAGCGCCGAGCTTGCCGAGCTTCCAGAGTTGGTAGGCGATGTCCTTGCCGGCGTACGTCACCGTGCCGTTCGAGCGGACGATGATCTTGTCGGCGTCGTGCTCGTCCGTGCCCGTGTGCAGGTCGGTCGGCATCACCCAGCAGCCGGCGTTCTTGCCCTCGGCCTCGAAGCGGATCGTGCCGGTCTCCTTCAGCCGCTCGAAGGCGCGCTGCCAGAAGCCGAGGTGCAGGATGTCTGACTCGCGCGGGAGGAGATCGTAGCGGACGCCGAGGCGGCCCATCGTGTCGAGGTGACAGTTGACGATGCGGGTCGCCACGTAGTCCGCGAGTTCGGCCGTCGCGTTCGCGCCCGCTTCGATGGCGTGCAGGGTGTCGGCGCGCAGCTTCAAAAGCTCCGGGTCTTCCTTCGCTTCCGGATCGCCGCGGCGGTAGAAGAGGCCGACCTGTGAGTACAAGTCCCAGCAGTAATAATCGAACGGCCTTTCGGGCGGGAGCTGCTCGTCCAAGCGGCGCACGTCTTCGAGCGTCATCAGCTCGATGTGCATGAAGCCGACCACCACGTCCGCGACTTGCACGCCGGTGTTGTCGATGTAGTTGTCGACCTCGACCTCGTTGCCGGCGGCGCGCAGGATGCGGACGAAGGTGTCGCCCAGCACCGCGTTGCGGACGTGGCCGATGTGCGCGGCCTTGTTCGGGTTGATGTTCGTGTGCTCGACGATGACCTTGCCGGCGAGCGGACGCCGCGCGGCGTCCGCCGCGTTCGACAGCCCGGCCAGCAGCGCGGCGCGGTCGAAGAAGACGTTGAGGTAGCCGGGGCCGGCGACCTCGACGCGCGCAACATTCGGCTCGGCTTCGAGCGCCGCCTTCAACTCTTCGGCTATCGCACGCGGGTTCGTCTTCTGCCCCGTCGCCTGCTTGACGCGCTTCGCCAGCTCGAAGGCGACGGGGAAGGCGTAGTCGCCCAACTCGGTGCGCGGCGGGACTTCGGCCGCCACCTGATCAAGCTCGACGCCGAACTTCTCGGCGGCCGTGCGGCGCACCCTCTCGCGCAAAGACTCTTGCAGTTCCGTCAGTCTCAAATCTCTGGCCCCCGTCAGAATCAGCGGCGCGCCACTGCTGGAAAGTTCGTCGCCGCCCGAAAAGTCGAGAGTATAGCCTAGCCGGCTCGCCGCCGCTAACGCGCCGGGCGCGGCTGCTTTGTGCCTGCTTTGCGCCCGCGCCGCGCTCTGATACCATCCCGTGCATTCAGTTCCGCACGGCCACAAACGGACAGACGAGATGACCGCCCGCACACAGGTGAACGCACTCGAAGAGGTGCGCGAACGACTCCGCGCCGCCCGGCGCGTCTTCGTCCTGACGGGCGCGGGCGTCTCGGCCGAGAGCGGCGTGCCGACGTTCCGCGGCGGCGGCGACGCGGCGGTCTGGAAGGGGATGCCCTTCTACGAAATCTCGTCGGCCGGCATGGTCGAGCGCGACCTGCCCGAAGTCTGGGCGTGGTTCGACTACCGCCTCGGCGTCCTCAAAGACCTGCGGCCCAACCCCGCCCACGAGACGATCGCCCGCTGGCAGTCGCGCTTCGACGAGTTCACGCTCGCCACGCAGAACATCGACGGCCTGCACGCCGCCGCCGGCTCGCGCAAAGTTTTAGAACTCCACGGCAACGTCTGGACGGCCCGCTGCACGGGCTGCGGCTTCCGCGCGGACTTGCGAGAGCTTGACGCCGGGGTGCGCCCGCCCGTCTGCCGCGAGTGCGGCGGGCCGATGCGCCCGGATGTCGTGCTCTTCGGCGAGATGCTGCCCCGCGGCGTCTTCGAGTTGGCCGCGAGGCGCGCTTCGGAGGCGGACGTGTGCCTCGTCGTCGGAACCTCGGGCCTCGTCTATCCGGCCGCGCGCCTGCCTGAGTTGGCGCGGCTCTCCGGCGCTTTCGTCGTCGAGGTGAATCCGGAGCGCACGGTGCTGAGTGACGCTTGCGACGCCGCCATCGAAGGCCGCGCGGGCGGGATTCTGCCGCTACTAGACAACTGATGAGGACGCTCTACTTCGACTGCTTCGCCGGCGCGAGCGGCGACATGATCCTCGGCGCGCTCGTCGGCGCGGGGGCCGACCCCGCGGCGCTCGTCGAACAGCTCGAACGGCTCGACGTGTCGAACTTCGAGGTTCGGTTCACGACCGTGGATCGCTCCGGCATCAGCGCGACGCGCGCCGAGGTGAAGACGGACGACGAGACGCAGCACCGGCACCTCTCCACGATCCTCAAGATCATCGAACGCTCGCGGCTCGGCGGCACCGTCAAGCAGCGCGCCGCACGCATCTTCACGCGGCTGGCCGAGGCCGAGGCGCGCGTCCACGGCATCGCGGTCGAGCGCGTTCACTTCCACGAGGTCGGCGCGATGGACGCCATCGTCGATGTCGTCGGCGCGTGCGCCGGCTTCGAGCTGTTGGGCGTCGAGCGTTTCGTCTCGTCGCCGCTGCACGTCGGGAGCGGGTCGGTCGAGATGGCGCACGGCCTCTTCCCCGTGCCCCCGCCCGCGGTCGCCGAGCTGCTGCGCGACGCGCCGGCCTACTCGACCTACGTGCGCGGCGAGTTGGTGACGCCGACCGGCGCGGCCATCATCAGCGCGCTCGCCGAGTCTTACGGCCCGCTGCCGCCGATGCGGTTGCGGGCCACGGGCTACGGCGCCGGCTCGCGTGACTACGAACGCTTCCCCAACGTGCTGCGCGTGATGGTGGGCGAGGCGGAGGGCGACGCGCAGAGCGAGAAGCTGCTGGTGATCGAGACGAACCTCGACGACGTGTCGCCGCAGATCGTCGGGCACGTTATGGATCGCGCCTTCGCGCGCGGCGCGCTCGACTGCTGGTTCACGCCCGCCCAGATGAAGAAGAACCGGCCCGGCGTCCTCGTCTCGCTGCTCTGCCGCCCGCGCGAGCGCGACGCGCTGACGCAACTGCTGTTCGACGAGACGACCACGCTCGGCGTCCGCAGCTACGAGGTCGAGAGGCGCGCGCTCGCCCGCGAGATCGTCCGCGTCGAGACGAGGTTCGGCACCATCGGCGTCAAAGTCGCGCGCCGCGACGGCCGCGTCACCAACGTCACGCCCGAGTACGACGACTGCCGCGCCGCCGCCGCGAGCCACGACGCGCCGCTCCGCGACGTTGAATCCGCCGCCCGCGCGGCGTACTTTGAGCAAGACGTGAATCGTCAATCGTGAATCGTAAATCGAGAAAGACAGGCGCGTCTCTCTGTTTACGTTTATCGGTAGCCGGTTCACGGCTTTTAACGATTTACGACTGACGATTTACGATTCACGGCTTTTATGAGCACTGGATTTTCGGCGACGGAGCCTGACGAGGGGAGGGCCGAAATGAAGCGGCCCGGCGTCGATCTCGCGAAGATCGCGGAGGGCGTGCGCCTGATCCTCGAAGGCATCGGCGAGGACACGGGACGGGAGGGTTTGCTGCGCACGCCGCAGCGGGTCGCGGAGATGTACGCGGAGCTGACGGCCGGGATGCGCGAAGACCCGTCGGAGCACGTCACGCCGCTGCCGGGCGACAAGCACGACGAGATGGTGATCGTGCGCGACATCCACGTCGCGTCTCTGTGCGAGCACCACCTCGCGCCGTTCGTCGGCCGCTGCCACATCGCGTACATCCCGAAGGGCGGGCGCATCCTCGGCCTCTCGAAGCTCGCCCGGTTGGCCGAGACCTTCGCGCGCCGGCTGCAAGTGCAGGAGCGTCTGACCTCGGACATCGCGGACACCCTGTACGACGGGCTGAAGCCGGTCGGCGTGATGGTCGTCGTCGAGGCCGAGCACACCTGCATGAGTCTGCGCGGCGTGAAGAAGACCGGCGCGCTGACGATCACGTCGGCCCTGCGCGGCGGCTTCCGCACCGACCCGCGCACGCGCGCCGAGGCGATGGCGCTCATCCGCGGGCGCGAATGAGCGGCGGAGTTGACGAAGAAGTTATTCGGGGGAAGTGAAAATGAGAGTGCAGCTATTAAACAGTTTGACGGCGAAGGCCGCCGTCGTGTGCGTCGCGGTCGTCGCGCTGTGCGCGCCCGCCGCGTCGCAGTCGCGGGGGGGGCAGTCGAGCGGGATCAGCGAGCGGGCCTTGAGGGCGCACATCAAGTTCCTGTCGGACGACGCGCTGGAGGGTCGCGCGCCGGGTTCGCGGGGCGGGGAACTGGCGGCGAAGTACATCGCCGCGCAGTTGGAGGCGCTGGGCCTGCGCGGCGCGGGCGCGCGGGGGAGCTTCTTCCAGCCCGTGTCGCTCGTCGGCGTGAAGGCCGCGCCGGACACGGTGCTGAACGTGTCGGGCGCGGCGGGGCGCGAGTCGTTCAAGTTCGGCGACGACTTCGTCGGTTTCACGGGCGCGCAGGCCGAGAGCGTGTCGCTCGCCGAAGACCTCGTCTTCGTCGGCTACGGCGTCGACGCGCCGGAGCAGAAGTGGAACGACTGGAAGGGCAGCGCCGAGGACTACCGCGGCAAGATTCTCGTGATGCTCGTCAACGATCCGCCCGCGACGGCGGCCGAGCCGAACCTGTTCGGCGGCAAGGCGCTGACCTACTACGGCCGCTGGACGTACAAGTATGAGGAAGCGGCGCGGCGCGGCGCGGCGGGCGTGATCCTGTTGCACACGGACGAGTCGGCCGGCTACGGGTGGCAGGTCGTGCGCACGTCGAACGGCTCGTGGCGCTTCGACATCGCGCGGCAGGCGGGCGACCAGACGCCGTTCCTCAAGGTTCGCTCTTGGATGACGGACGCGGCCGGGCGGCGGCTGCTGAAACTCGCCGGGCAGGACATGGACGAGCTGCGCCGCCGCGCCGCGACGCGCGAGTTCACGCCCGTCAAGCTGAACCTCAAGGGCGAGATCGCGCTGAAGAGCGAGTTGCAGCGCGTGGACTCGAACAACGTCGCCGCCGTCCTCGACGGGCGCGACGCGCGGCTGCGCGACGAGTACGTCATCTACACGGCGCACTGGGATCACTTCGGCGTCGGCGAGCCGAACAAGGAGGGCGACCGCATCTACAACGGCGCGCTCGACAACGCGACGGGCTGCGCCGCCGTCGTCGCCGTGGCCGAAGCCTTAGCCAAGCTGCCCGCCGAGCAGCGGCCGCGCCGCTCCGTCCTGTTCCTGTTCACGACGGCCGAGGAGCAGGGCTTGCTCGGCGCGGAGTGGTACGCGCAGCACCCGCTCGTGCCCGTGGCGAAGACGGCCGCGAACGTCAACCTCGACTCGATGAACGTCCTCGGCCGCGCGCTGGATTTCGCGCCGCTCGGCTACGAGCGCTCGACCTTGCGGCAGGTGGTCGAGGCGGTCGCCAAAGAGCGAGGGCTGAAGGTGAAGGGCGACACGCGGCCCGAACAGGGTCTGTTCTTCCGCTCCGACCACTTCCCGCTGGCGAAGGTCGGCATCCCGGCGGTGAGCCTCAAGTCGGGCAACGAGTTCGTCGGCCGGCCGGCCGACTACGGCGCGCAGCAGTTCGCGGCCTACAACGCCGCGCACTACCACCAGCCCTCGGATGAGTACCGCGAGTCGTGGGACTTGGCCGGCATGATCGAGGAGATCGAGATCGCCCTCGCCATCGGCCGCAGGGTCGCCGACGCCGCGGAGATGCCGCGCTACAACCCGGGCGACGAGTTCGCCAAGGCCCGTCAATAGCTGCTAGCGATTAGCCGTTAGCCGTTAGCCGGAAGTAAATCACCTTAACAACTGTCGCCGCGGAGGCTTTCGTTCTTGGTTTTGCTAACGGCTAACGGCTAACCGCTCCTTTTCACGATTCACGGCCTGATGAAAACTTTCTACGTCACGACCCCGATCTATTACGCCAACAGCCTGCCGCACCTCGGCCACCTCTACGCGACGACCGCGGCCGACCTGATGGCGCGGCGTGAGCGGCAGCGCGGCGCGGCCACCTACTTCCTGACGGGGACGGACGAGCACGGCGTCAACATCCAGCGAGCCGCCGAGCGCGAGGGGCGCACGCCGAAGGAGCAGGTCGATTTCGTCGTCGCGGAGTTGAAGAAGATGTTCGCGGCCTTCCGCCTGGACAAAGCACACGGCGGCTACGACATCTTCATGCGCACCACCGAGCCGTTCCACTACGAGGGCGTGCAGAACATCTGGCGTCAGATCGCGAAAGCGACGACGCCGAAGGGGCGCGACGCGCTCTACAAAGGCTTTTACGAGGGCTGGTTCTGCGCCGCCTGCGCGACCTTCAAGACCGAGGACGAGTACGCCAGACCGGAGCGCGAGGGCGACGCGCCGAAGTGTCTGGTGCACGAGACGCCGCTCGACCGCGTCTCCGAAGAAAGCTACTTCTTCCGCCTGTCGGACTACGACGAGGCGCTGCTTGAGCTGTACGAGTCGCGGCCCGAATTCGTCTGGCCGGAGACGCGGCGCAACGAGGTCAAAAGTTTCGTCCGCGCCGGGCTGCAAGACCTCTCGGTCAGCCGCCTGCGAACTTCCGTGAGCTGGGCCATCCCCGTGCCCGACGATCCGGCGCACACGGTGTACATCTGGCTCGACGCCCTGACCAACTACGTCACGGCCGTCGGCTGGGGGAACGAAGAGCGCGAGAGCGCCGTCGGCTTCCGCCGGATGTGGCCCGCGCAGCACCTCATCGGCAAGGACATCCTGCGGCAGCACACGATCTACTGGCCCGCCTTCCTGATGGCCGCCGGCATCGAACTCCCGCGCGTCGTCGTCACCGGCATGTGGCTCGACGCGCAGGGGCGCAAGATGTCGAAGACCCTGCGCAACGCCGTCGATCCGTTCCTGCTCGCGCGCCTGTTCCAGACCGACGCCGTCCGCTACTTCCTGCTGCGCGAGATGGTCTTCGGCCAAGACAGCCGCTTCAGCTATGCCGCGCTCGTCGAGCGCGCCAACAGCGACTTGGCGAGCGGCCTCGGCAACCTCGCCGCGCGCACGCTCACGATGATCGGGCGCTACTGCGAAGGCCGCGTGCCGGCCGACGAAATCCCCGACGAGGGCCGACTGCCGGCGAAGCGCGCCGGCGTCGAGGCGGACGCGCAGGGGCTCGCGTCGGCCGTCGCGCTCGCGCGCGATCAGTTCGTGCAGCAGTGCGACGAGTTCGCCTACAGCCGCGCGCTCGAAACCGCGTGGACGATCATCGCGCGCGCCGACAAGTTGATCTCCGACGCGAAGCCGTGGGAGCTGGCGAAGGACGGGGCGCAGCGCGCGGCGCTCGGCGCAGTCCTCTACCGCGCCGCCGAAAGCTTGCGCTGGCTCGCAGTCCTCCTCCACCCGTTCATGCCGGAGTCGTCGCGCGCGCTCTGGCGTCAACTCGGCCAGACGGGCGACACCGAAGAACACGATCCTTCACAACTCCAGTGGGGCGATCTCAGGCCCGGCACGCAAACGGGCGAGGTCGCGCCGCTCTTCCCGCGACTCGACAAGAAAAAGATCATGGACGAAATCGACAAAGAGACCTCATCACCCGAAGCCGCGGCGGCGGACGCGCCGACCGCGACGCTCAAACACCCGTCCCCGCAAGCACAACCGGGCGGCGCGCGCGCCACCGAGGCCGACGCCGTGCCC
>DATCVD010000606.1:0-2261 GCA_036567125.1 Pyrinomonadaceae bacterium
CTCGTCGGCGCGAGCCTGCTGCTGCTCGCGGCCTACGTCGGGGCGGACGCGGTCTGGTCGCTCGCCAGACGCGAGCCGCCGGAGGCGAGCGCCGTCGGCGTCGCGCTCGCCGCCGTCTCGCTCGTCGTGATGCCCGCGCTGGCGCGCGCGAAGCGCCGGGTCGCCGCGCGCATCGGCAGCCGCGCGCTCGCCGCGGACTCTAAGCAGACCGACATCTGCGCGTACCTGTCGGCCGTGCTGCTCGCGGGCCTCGCGCTCAACGCCGCCTTCGGCTGGTGGTGGGCCGACCCCGCGGCCGCGCTCGTGATGACGCCGATCATCTTGAAGGAAGGGCTCGCGGCCTTGCGCGGCGAGTCCTGCGTCAGTTGCGGTTGCCACTGACCGCCCGGTCAGTTTCATCAGTCAACGCTCTTTTAGTCTCGGACGAAGAAAAATTCATGGCACGAAAAAACATCCTCGTCGTGGACGACGAGAAGTCGCAGCGCGAAATCCTCGAAATGATTCTCGCCAGCGAGGGCTACGAGGTGACGACCGCCGCGTCGGGCGAGGCCGCGCTGCGGATCGTCAGGGAGAAACGGTTCGATCTCGTCCTGACCGATCTGAAGATGACCGGCATGGACGGCATCGAGCTCCTGAAACGGCTGCTCACCTTCGACTCCTCGATCATCGTCATCCTCCTGACCGCCCACGGCTCGATTGACTCGGCCAAGGAGGCGCTGCGCCACGGCGCGTTCGACTACTTGGAGAAGCCCTACGACCGCGAGCAACTGCTGGAGACGATCACGCGCGCGCTCACGAAGCTCGACGTGCTCGACTCCGAGATCATCTCCGACTCGCCGGAGATGGAGGCGGTCAAGAAGATGATTCTGAAGGTCGCGCGCTCGAACTCGACCGTGCTCATCCGCGGCGAGTCGGGCACGGGCAAGGAGATGATCGCGCGCTCGATCCACACGCAAAGCCCGCGCACGGCCGAGATGTTTCAGGCCGTCAACTGCGCCGCGATCAACGAGAACCTGTTGGAGTCCGAGCTGTTCGGCCACGAGAAGGGGTCGTTCACCGGCGCGCACGCCGAGAAGAAGGGTTTGTTCGAGGTCGCCGACCGCGGCACGCTCTTCCTCGACGAGATCGGCGAACTCGACATCTCGATGCAGGCGAAACTTCTGCGCGCCCTGCAGGAGCGCGAGATACGGCGCGTCGGCGGCACGCGCGCCATCAAGATCGACGTGCGCGTCGTGTGCGCCACGAACCGCGACCTGCGCGCGATGGTGCAGGACGGCCGCTTCCGCGACGACCTCTACTACCGCATCAACGTGCTCTCCATCGACGTGCCGCCGCTGCGCGAGCGGCGCGAGGACATCCCCGTCCTCCTGAACTTTTTCCTCAAAAAGCACATGCGCAACACCGCGCGCCTGATCCGCGGCTTCACGCCGGAGGCGCGCGGCGTGCTGCTCGAATACGCTTGGCCCGGCAACGTGCGGCAGCTTGAGTCGGCCGTCGAGCGCGCGATCCTGTTGTGCGAGGGCGACCTGATCACGGTCGAGGACTTGCCGCTCGAAGTCCGTCAGGAGGTGCGGCCCCAGACCGAAGGCTCGTTCAAGCTGCCGCCCGAAGGTATCTCGTTCGAGGATTTCGAGCGCAACCTGATCCTGCAAGCGATGGAGCGCACCGACTACAACATCACGAAGGCGGCCAAGCTCCTCGGCCTCACCTTCCGCACGCTCCAGTACCGCCTCGAAAAGTTCGGCATCAAGCGGCCGGACAGGAAGCAGGCGGGCGACGAGGAGACGGGCGAGGAGTAGAGTGGCCGGTCGCGGGCGGCCGGCGGTCAGCCGTTCGGGCCGACGTAACTTGATCCTTCAACCGCGGGCGGCGAGACTGCGAAGCACTTGTAACCGGCCACCGGCCACCCGCCACTTTTATGAACTTGATCGACACCCTCGGCCTCGCGCTCGGCGCGGCGTGGACTTCGGGCATCAACCTGTACGCGACGGTCGCGGTGCTCGGCCTGCTGCAACGCTTCGAGCTGGTGTCGCAGCTGCCGGGCGGCCTCGACGTGCTGGCGAACCCGTGGGTCATCGGCACGGCCGTCGCGCTCTACGTCGTCGAGTTCTTCGCGGACAAAGTCCCTTACGTCGACACGGCGTGGGACGCGGTGCACACGTTCATCCGCGTGCCGGCGGGCGCGGTGCTCGCGCTCGCGGCGACGGCCGAACTGCACCCGGCCGCGCGCGCCGTGGCCGTGCTCGCGGGCGGCGGCCTCG
>DATCVD010000607.1:0-4115 GCA_036567125.1 Pyrinomonadaceae bacterium
GCCGCGTCGGGCAACGGCCGCGCGCGCCAAGCGGAGCGCCGCGCCGGCGAGGACGAGAAAGAGGAAGATCAGATCGAAGTCGGCGCGAGCGGCGACTGAGCGGCGCGCGCGTCTGGGCGGAAAACTCACGGGGCGCTGCGCGGGATCACTTGATCCCGCGCCGCGCCCTCCGCTTTAACGCCGCCGTTGTGGTAAGTTCTACGCCACCCGCGCGGGCACGACGGCGACGAGTGCCGCGTCCCGCGCAAGCAGTCTCGCCGAACACAGGATGGCCCGAGCGCGCGCTAAAGACGAAACGGCCGCCGCACCGGACGGCAGCACCGTGGGGCGTCCCGTCCCGCGCAAGGAGGGGCGCGCGAAGGTGACGGGCGCGGCGCGCTACGTGGACGATCTCGCGTTCGACGGCCTGCTCTACGGCGCGACCGTCCGCTCGCCCGTCGCGCGCGGCCGCCTGCGCCGCATCGAGTTCGGCGCGGGCGTCCCGTGGGACGAGTTCACGGTCGTCACGGCCGCAGACGTTCCGGGCGAGAACGCCGTCGCGCTCATCACGCCCGATCAGCCCTACCTCGCCGCCGAGTTCGTCAACCACGCCGAGGAGGCGGTCGTCCTGCTCGCGCACGAAGACCCGCACCTGTTGGAGCGCGCGCGCCGCGCAGTCCATCTCGACATCGAGCCTAGCCCCGCCGTCTTCACCATCGAGGACTCGCTCGCGAAGAAGGAGATCATCTGGGGCGACGACAACGTCTTCAAGTCGTACCTCGTCGAGAAGGGCGACGTTGACGCGGCGTGGTCGGGCGCGGACTTGATCGTCGAGGGCGAGTACCGCACGGGCGCGCAGGAGCACCTCTACATCGAGACGAACGGCGTCGTCGCGGTCGCCGACGCGCGGGAGGGCGTCACCGTCTGGGGATCGATGCAGTGCCCGTACTACGTCCACAAGGCGCTCCTGAAACTGTTCCCGCTGCCCGAAGAAAAAATCCGGGTCGTGCAGGCCGAGACGGGCGGCGGCTTCGGCGGCAAGGAAGAATACCCGTCGGTGATCGCGGGCCACGCCGCGCTGCTCGCGTGGAAGTCGGGCCGCCCCGTCAAAATAATTTACGACCGCGCCGAGGACATGGCCGCGACGACGAAGCGCCACCCTTCGCTCACGCGCCACCGCACGGCCGTCACGCGCGACGGGAAGCTCCTCGCGATGGAGATCGACTTCACGGTTGACGGCGGCGCTTACAGTACGCTCTCGTCGGTCGTGCTCTCACGCGGCACGATCCACGCGGCCGGGCCGTACCTGTGCCCGAACGTGCGGATCAGGAGCCGCGCCGTCGCCACCAACGCCCCGCCGCACGGCGCGTTCCGCGGCTTCGGCGCGCCGCAGTCGATCTTCGCGCTGGAGCGACACCTCGATAAAGTTGCGCGCGAAGTAGGTCTTTCGCCCGCCGAGCTGCGCCGCCGCAACTTCATCCGCGAGGGCGAGACGACGGCGACCGGCCAAGTCGTGCGCGAGCCGGTCGACATGGACGGCCTTCTCGCGCGCGCCTTCGAACTGTCGGACTACCACGCCAAGCGCGAGCGGTTCGCGCGCGAGAACGCGGACGGCGCGAAGATCAAGCGCGGGATCGGCTTCGCCTCGTTCATGCACGGCGCGGGGTTTACGGGATCGGGCGAGGTCTTCCTGCAATCGGTGGTGGGGTGCGAGGCCGACGCGGAGGGCCGCGTCCGAGTGCTCGCCGCCTCGACCGAGATCGGGCAGGGCACGAACACCATCTTCGCGCAGATCGCGGCCGACGCGCTCCGGCTCGACTACGAATCGGTCGAGGTGCTTCGACCCGACACGGCGAGCGTCCCGAACAGCGGCCCGACCGTCGCCTCGCGCACCTGCATGATCGTCGGCAAGCTCGTCGAGTCGGCCGCCGTCGGCCTGAGGCAGACGCTCGTCGGGAGCGGCCTGCTGTCGGAGGGCTACACGGCCGGCGAGTGGCGGGCGGCGTGCGCCGCTTACGTCGAGCGGCACGGCGCGTTCAAGTCTTTCAGCCGCTACGAGCCGCCGCCCGGCATCCGCTGGGACGAGGGCGCGTACCGCGGCGACGCCTACGGCGCGTACGCGTGGGCCGTCTACGTCGCCGAGGTCGCCGTCGATCTCGTGAGCTACGAGGCGCGCGTCTCCGACTTCGTCGCGGTGCAGGAGGTGGGCCGCGTCATCCACCCGGTGCTCGCGGCCGGGCAGATCGAGGGCGGCGTGGCGCAGTCAATCGGCTGGGCGCTCTACGAGCGCGTCGCGTGGCGCGAGGGCCGGATGACGAACGCGCAGATGACCAACTACATCATCCCGACCGCGATGGACGCGCCGCCGATCCGCGTCCACTTCGAGGAGACGCCCTACCCGCACGGCCCCGCGGGCGCGAAGGGCATCGGCGAGCTGCCGATGGACGGCGGCGCGCCCGCCATCCTCGCGGCAATCGAGAACGCGACCGGCGTCGTGTTCGAGCACGTCCCGCTGATGCCGGAAGATTTAATGCGCGGCTTGGGCCGCGAGAGTTAGAAGGCCGAGAGCTTGGGCAAAGTCACGATCAACTTGACGGTCAACGGCGAGCCGCGCGCGGCCGAGGCGCACCCGATGGAGCGGCTGCTCGACGTGCTGCGCCGGCAGCTACAACTGACCGGCACGAAGGAGGGCTGCGGCGAGGGCGAGTGCGGCGCGTGCTCCGTCCTCTTGGACGGCGCGCTCGTCAACAGTTGTCTCGTCCCCGCACTTCAAGCGGACGGCGCGAACATCAAAACGATTGAAGGCGTCGCGGCGGGCGAAGATCTTCACCGCGTCCAGCAAGCCTTCGTCGAGCACGGCGGCGCGCAGTGCGGCATCTGCACGCCCGGCATGGTGCTCGCGGCCGTGAGCCTGTTGGAGCGCAACGCCCGCCCGACTGAATCCGAAGTCCGCACCGCCCTCGCCGGCAACCTGTGCCGCTGCACCGGCTACACGAAAATCTTCGAGGCGGTGCTGCGCGCGTGCGAAAGGAGCTAAGAGTTAGGAATTAGGAGTTAGGAATTAGGATTTAGGAGCCGGGTGACGAAAGCTGGGGTGGAGACTGCGCTGATCATTCTTACCCTGAATCCTAACTCCTAACTCCTAACTCCTAAATCCTGTCCCCGAGATGAGAGCTTACGTGCCCGACTACGAGCTGCGCGCGCCGCGCGACTTGGCGGACGCGCTCGAACTGCTCGCGCGCGAGCCGGGCGCGTGGCGGCCGTTCGCGGGCGGGACGGACTTGATGGTGCTGTTCGAGGCCGGGCTGCTCGCGCACAAGAAGTTCGTGAGCGTGTGGCGTCTCGGGGAACTCCGCGGGATCGAAGTCTCACCCGATCACGTCACGCTCGGCGCGCTGACGACCTACACGGACGTGCTCGGCGACGAGACTCTGCGGCGGGAGTTCCCGTCGCTCTGCGCCGCGGCCCGCGAGACCGGCGGCTGGGCCATCCAGAACCGCGGCACGCTCGGCGGCAACGTCGCCAACGCCTCGCCCGCCGCCGACTCGCCGCCCGCGCTCGCCGCCTACGGCGCGCGGCTCGAACTCGTCTCGGCGTCGGGCGCGCGCTGGCTCGACTACGCGGATTTCCACACCGGCTACAAGCAGACCGCCATGCGCGCCGACGAGTTGATCGCGCGCATCCGCCTGCCGCGCGCGGCCGTCGGCGCAATCTCTTACTACCGCAAGGTCGGCACGCGCCGCGCGCAGGCCATCTCGAAAGTCTGCATGGCCGCGACCGCCGAGCGCGCGGGGGGGCGGCTCGTCTCCGCGCGCATCGCTCTGGGGAGCGTCGCGCCGACGGTCGTGCGCTGCCGCCGGACGGAGGAGTTGCTGCGCGATCAGACGGTTGACGCGGAGTTGATCGCGGCCGCCCGCGCCGCGATTGCCGAGGAGATCGCGCCGATTGACGACGTGCGCTCGACGGCCGAGTACCGCCTCCGCGTCGCGCAAAACCTGCTCGAAGATTTCTTGACCAACGCGGCGGCGTGAGCCGCGCCGGTATCGATCCGATGAGCCAGCCCGATCTCGTCATCCGCGGCCGCCGCGTCGTGCTCCCCGCGGGGACGCGCGCGGCGTCGGTTCGCGTCCGGGCCG
>DATCVD010000608.1:0-11958 GCA_036567125.1 Pyrinomonadaceae bacterium
GCCACTCGCCGGGCGTGGCGGCCGCGAAGTGCGTCGCGCCCGGCTCGCCCATCTCGGCGCAGACGCCGACCGGCGTGACGACGAACGGGACGCCCACGGCCATGTACTGCACGGCCTTGAAGCCCGACTTGCCGGCCAGCCACTCGGCCGGCGCGTTCTCGGCCACCGCGAGCGGGTACAGCCCCACGTCGAGCGAGCGGAAGTCTTCCGGCTCGCGCGCCAGCTCCCAGTCGAGGTATTCCGTCTCGACGCCCGCGACGCCCCCGCGCTCGCCGCCCGCGCCGACGATCTTCAGGCGGAAGCGGTGCGTCGCGGCGAGTTGTTCGAGGACGGGGAAGATTGACTTGAGGAAGGGGAAGGTCGAGTGCGTGCCGATCCAGCCGAGGACGGGGACGCCCGCGTCGTCGTCTTTCGGCGCGGGGCTAAACAGTTCCGTGTCGGCGACCGTCGGGATGACGACGGCGCGCGCGCCCTGCGCGCGGGCGTAGTCGGCGATGTTGCGGTTGCCGCAGGTGACGACGGCCGCGCGGCGGATCAGCTCGTCGGTCTTGCCGAAGGACTTGAGCGCCGCGCCCAGCCGCCCGTGCGTCGGGCTGTCGTAGGGCACGTAAGTCGCGTCGTCCAAATCCAAGACCATCGGGCACCGCCCGGCGGCCATCGCCAGCCGCTCGAAGACGGGCGGCCCGAACATCATCGCCTCGCGCTGCACGAAGAGCACGTCGGCCGAGCGGGCGCGCAGCACGTCGCCGACGCGCGCGAGTGTCGAAGGCACGAGGCCGGCGGCCTTCCGCAGCTTCGCGCCGGGCCGGTAGAGCGACGCGAACTGCTCGGCGTCGAGGAACGGGCGCAGACGCAACTCGATGCCGCGCTCGGCGAGCGGGCGCACGAACTGCGCGACGCGGAACCGCGTGGCCGCCGCTTCCACCGGGTACGAGGCAAGGGCCAGAACTCTCATCGCGTCAACTGCCCGACGACTTTCGTTGCTTCACCCGACGACCTTTCATCTCGCCACTCGTCAACTTTCATCGCTTCAACCGCCCGCCAACTTTCATCGCGTCAACCGCCCCGCTTCGCCGTAAAGCTCGGCGTAGATTCTCTCCGCGTGCCTCACGTCGCGCAGCCGCGCGGCGACGGCGCGCACCCGCGCCGCCAGCTCGGCGCGCGGCTCCGCGTTGAGCAGCGCGTCGATCTCGGCGACCGCCCGCTCGTAGCCCGCGCGGTCGAGACTGCCGAGGACTGCGCCGATGTTGTGCTCGCGGACGAGGGCCGAGTCGTCGCCGATCCGGTCGGGGATGACGACGGGCAGGCCCATCGCCCAGTATTCGCCGTCCTTGACCGAGGTGCAGTAACGCTTGGTCGGGACGGGCCGCACGGGGTTGATGGCGAAGTCGCCGAGGCCCATGTGGCGCGGCACGTCGCGGAAGGGGACGAAAGTCGCGGTGACGACCGCCGGGTCGAGGCCGGCCGCCGCCGACAGCTCGCGCACGCGCTCGCGCGGGGCGTCCGTCAGCAGGAGGGCGCGGAAGCGTTCGCCCCAGCGGTCGGCCGCCGCCTTGAGGAAGTCGAAGATTTCGCGTTCGAGGTAGATGCCGCCGATCTTGCCGGCGTAGACGCAGACCAGCTTGCCTTCGAGGTCGAGCCGTCGCAGCAGCGCCGGGTCTTTCGCGTGCTCCGGCGAGAAGACGGCGAGGTCGACCGTCGCCGGCTTGACGTAGAAGCGCGCGAACTCGGCCCCGTACTTCTCGCGCGCGTAGTCCCTGACGCCCTGCGTCGTGGCGATGGCGGCGCGCGCGCGGCGCGACTGCAAGCGTTCGAGCCGGAACAGGAGTTTGAAGGCGCGGCTGTCCCTGCCCCACCAGCCCGCCTCGACCATCGACTCGGCGTGCGGCTCGTAGCTGTCGAGGACGAGCGGGAGGTTGGCCAGCACGGAGAGGAAGTAGCCGACGGCCCCGGCCGTCGGCCCCCACGCGTGGAGGTGGCCGACGCGCTCGGCGCGGCACAGGCGGAGCAGGCGCGGGACGAGCAAAGCCAGCCGCCCCGCCGCCCGCGCGCCGAAGCGCGAGTACTCGACCGTGACGAGGCGCACGCCCTCGGCGGCCAGCTCGTCTTCGGCCCGCCGCCGCTCCTCGTCCGACATGCGCAGGTGCGCCTGCTCCGCGGTCACGAGCAGGATCGAAGCGCCGGGCAGTTGCCGCCGGATCATCCGCAGGTAGGGCAGGACGGCGCTCTGGACGAGTGCGTCTTTGTAGCTCCAGTAGGTGAGCGCGAGCAGGTTGCGCCGCCCGTCAGTCTTCGCCACGCCCACCCCTCGCCGCGCCCGCCCGCCGGCCTTCAGCGACCCGCCGCACGACCCTGACGGGGAAGGCGGCGAAACGCTTGACGCTCGACGGCGTCAGCCAGAGGCTCCGGGCCGCGTGTTTGACGAACGGCGCGAAGTCGCGCCTGCGGAAGTAGCAGCCGGCGAGCATCCGGTGGAGGTTCCCGTAACTCTCGCGGCGCAGGCGCAGGGTCTCCTCGTCCGCGCCGCTGAAAATCTTTTCGTAGGCGAAGAACAGCGCGCGATCCATCTGCCGGATGTTCAGGTGCCCGTTCGCGCCGTGGATGCGGTAGTCAACCAGAATTTCGGGGATGAAGGCGATCTTGGCGAGCCGCGCGGCGCGGTAGGCGAACTCGCGGTCTTCGGCGGCGAAGAGTTCCCTGCGCGGATCGAAGCCGCCCGCCGCCTCGAACACGTCGCGCCTGACGGCGACGGCGCTGGCCGTCGTGTTCAGCACCGGCTCCTTATAAAGAAGAATGTCGTTGGCGCACCAGCCGCTCTTGCCCTCGTTGTACTCGACGATGGTCTCGCCCCGCGGGTTGAAGAAGCGGATGCCGCAACTCACCAAGCCGACCTCCGGATCGGCGCGAAACGCCTCGGCCTGCCGTTCGAGTTTATGCGGCAGCCAGATGTCGTCCGAGTCGAGGAAGGCGATCACGTCGCCGGTCGCCAGCCGCGCGCCGTTGTTGCGGGCCACGCAGACGCCCTGATTCGGCTGCTCGACGACGCGGACGCGGTCGCCGAAGGAGCGCGCCACCGCGACCGAGTCGTCCGCCGATCCGTCGTCGACGACGATGACCTCGCCCGCCGGGCGGGTCTGCGACAAGACGCTGCGGATCGTCTCGCCGAGGAAGTGGGCGTAGTTGTAGCTCGTGATGACGACCGAGATGGAAGGCTGTGGCATGGCGGAACGGCTCACGACATGAGGCCCGTGTAGAGCGCGTCGAGCTGCGACCCGAAGCGGCGCGCGTGGAACAGCCGCCACACGTCTTCACGGCCGCGGGCGACGATTTTACGGCGCAGTTCCTCGTCGCGCAAAACCAGCCGGAGCGCGCGCGCGATTGATTCCGAGTCCGAGTGCGGCACGACGAGCGCGTTCTCGCCGTCGCGGATGAAGTCGTTGGCGACGCCCGCCAGCGTGAAGACCGACGGCACGCCCATCGCCAGCGCCTCGACGTAGACTTGGCCGAACGCCTCGAAGTCGCGGTTGACGGGGGCGTGGACGAAGGCGTCGAACGCGCGGTAGAGCGCGAACACGTCGCGCTCGAACTCGACCGTCACGTAGTTCCGCGCGTCAAGGTTCTCGGCGAGCAGCGCCTCGATCTCGCGTTTGTACGGGCCGGTCGCGTTCGCCAGCACGAGCTTCGCCCGCGGGTACTCGCCGAGCAGGCTCCGGAACGCCGGGATGGTGTGCTGCACGCCCTTCCAGTGGATGAAGCGGCTGATCGAGCCGACGACCGGGTAGCGCCCCTCAAGGCCGTAGCGTTCCCTGACCGCGCGCGCGCGCTCGTCGTCGGCGGCGAACTTCTCCAGCTCGAAGCCGTGCGGGATGGAGACGACCTTGTCCGCCGGGACGCGCTCGCGCCCCGTCAGGTTCTCGGCGACGACGCGGCTGATGGCGACGATCTTCCGCGACAGGCGGTTGATCACCTTGTCGTAATAGACGCCGTGCGGGTAGTAGAAGTGGCTCTCGGTTCCGTGGTGGCGCGTGTGGACGCGGCGGCCGATCCCGAGCGTCGCGGCGGCGGTGAGGCCGGCGAGCGACGCCTCGACCAGATGCGTGTGGACGACGTCGGGGCGCAGGCGGCGGAGGATGGGCCTGAGTTTCCAGACCGCGACGGGCAGCTCGCGCCGGCCGCCGAACTCGAAGAACTCGGCCTCGTAGCCGCGCCCGCGGAAGAAGTCGAGCAGTTGCGGCTTCTTCGTCCCCATGAAGACGAAGGCGATCTCGTACCTGTCCTTGTCCATCACCTCGCCCGTCGTCTCGATCAGATGACTCTGATCCACGTCCGACAGGATGTGACACACCTTGATCTTCATGCGGGGTCGCGCGGCCTGAGGCGCGGGGGCGCTCACGGCTTCATGATCAGCCCTTGGCCGGTCGGCAGGCTGAGGAGCGGCACGTTCTTGCGGGCGGCGAAATCGTCGAAGGCGCGCTTCTGCGCGGCGTGGCCGATCCAGCCGTAGTCGTCGAGCAGGATCACGCCGCCGCTCGCCATGCGATCCCAGAAGAACTCGGCGGCGGCGATCTCCGGCTCCGCGAGGTTCATGTCGAGCGACAAATAGCAGACCTTCTCGGCCGCGACTTCGGGCAGCACTTCGGGCACGACGCCGCGGACGATCCGCACGTTCGGGAAGCGCGCGAAGGTCTGGCAGACGACCTCGTAGCACTCGGCGTAGGTGCCCTCGCGCCGGCCCGCGCGCCGCTCCTCCTCCGTGATCTGCTCGGCGACGAGGCCGCGGTACGTGTCCACCAGATAAAACTTCCGGTCGCGCATCTCTCCGAAGTTGATGTACTCCATCATCGCCAGCGACTGCGCGCCGCGGTTGACGCCGCACTCGACGAAGTCGCCCTCCAGCCGCACGGCGCGCTCGGCGGCCCAGCAGGCGACGTGCACGCGCCAGTGCACCTGCCAGCCGTTCCACGAGTTCGTGGCCTCGCCTATCTGGTAGGCGCGGGCGAAACGCTCGTCCTTCATGAAGTCGGCGTTGTGCTGCGTGATCAGTCCGTCCTGACTGTAGGAGACCTCGGTCAGCGGCATGTACAGCTCCGGCCGCTTGAGGACGCGCAGCGCGCCGAAGAGGCGCGGCGGGATGAACTTGATCAGGTTGCGTTTGATGGCAGACATTTATTATGCGTAGCGCCGGAAGCCCTCGCGCACGCCGCGGAACATGGCGAGCGCGACGGCCGATCTGTAAGCCTTGTGCGACAGCGCGGTGTCGGGCGCGACCCGCTCGATCAGCAGCGCCGCGCGCCGCGCCAGCGCGCGCCCCGGCGGCGAGGCGAGGACGGCCTTCGCCGCCTTCTTCGCGATCAGCGCGGGCGCGTCCGCGCGCCAGTCGATGGGCGCGTTCTCCCTGACGGTCTCCAACTGGAAACTGCGCCCGCCGTACGTCTTCCACAGGAGCACGCTGGAGATGCTGTAGAGTTCCTGCCGGCGGCAGAACGAGTCGAGGTCGGTGGCCCAGTCGTTGTGGACGACGACGCTCGCCGGGTTGAACATCGTGCGGAAGCCCCGCTCGCGCGCGCGCAGGGCCAGCTCCGCGTCCTCGCACGACGCAATCGCGTAGCCCTCGTCGAAGCCGCCGGCCGCGAAGAACTCCTCGCGCCGCATCGCCCAGTTCGCGCCGATGGCCCCGTCGTACTCGGCGAAGCCCTCGGTGGGCAGGTGGCGGAAGTTGCTCTCGTGCTCGTCGTCGCGGTAGCGGCCGAAGGCGCTGCGGCGAAGTTCGGGCGGGTTCGTGACGCGCCCGATGAACCAGCAGCCGGGGTTCGAGCGCAGCGCCTCGACGTGCCGGCTGATGAAGTCGGCGGGGACGAGGATGTCGTTGTCGATGAAGATCAGGATTTCGCCCGCGGCCGCGCGCGCGCCGCAGTTGCGCGCGGCGGCCGCGCCGGGCGTCTCCTCGTGGACGAGCCGGAGCGGGGCGGGAAACTCTTGGCGGGCGACGACCTCGTCCGTGTCGTCGGTCGAGCGGTTGTTGACGACGACGGCCTCCCAAGTTTCGGCGAAGTCCTGCCGGGCCAGCGCGGCGAGCGTGGCGGCGAGGGCGTCGGAGCGGTTGTGCGTGGGGATGACGACGCTGACGACGATAGGCGTTTGTGACTTGACCATCTTGCCCGGAAAATCTTTTAGCGGACGCCCGTGACCAGTTGCCGCAGGCGGCCGCAGTCGTGCCAGAAGGTGAAGTAGCGGCCGAGCGTCGGCCCCGCGCACCAGCGCCCGCCGACGTAGGCCGCGCGCAGCGCGTACTCGCCGACCTTCGCCCAACGCCGCAGCCCCGTCGGCGACTCAAGCATCCAGAAGATGGCCGCGCCGCGCCCCCAGTTGTAAGCCTTCTGCTTGAGCGCCTCGGTCGAGAGCCGCGACGCCGGCACGCGCTGCACGATCTCGACCGTCGGCACGTACATCACCGTGAAGCCGTGGGCGAAGATGCGGCGGAAGAGCTCCGTGTCGTCGCCGTAGAGCATGAAGCTGGTGTTGAAGCCCCCGGCGGCGTCGAACACCTCGGCGCGCATCGCGCAGTTGCCCGTCTGCGGGGCGACGGGGAACTGGATCAGACGCTCTTCCGGGCCGAGGTCAAGCTCGCCGAGAATCCACAGCAGGTCGGGCGTCAGCCCCTCGGGCGGGGTGCCGATCATCTCGACCGAAATCTTGCCGGCCAGACAGTCGCTCTTCCCGGCGAGGAAGTGCTCGCGGATGCCGCTGACCCAGCCGGGCAGCGCCACCTCGTCGTCGTCGATGTAGGCGATGACGCGGCCGCGCGACTCGCGGCGGCCGCGGTTGCGCGCGTAGCTCGACCCCGCCTGCGTCTCGCAGAAGTAGCGGAACGGGTAGCCGCACTCGCGGGCCGCGCGCTCGACGGCCCCGCGCGTGTCGTCCTTCGAGTTGTTGTCGACGACCACGATCTCCACGTCCGCGAACTCGGCGGCCTGCCGCGCCAACTCCGAGAGGCAGTCGCCGACCTCGTCGGCGCGGTTCCACGTGCAGACTATGATCGAGAGAAGAACGTCTGACATAACTAACGAGACTGAAGCGGCGCGCGCTACCGCTTGGCGACCGCCCCGGCGCGCGATTCGGGGGCGACTCTGAGCCACCGGCTGATCGGCGTCGCGGGGAGTTTTTTGAGCCGGCCTTCCGGCACGAACGGCGCGGCGAGCGAGCACGCGACCCACTTGGCGCGCTCCCTCGCGTCGCGGCTGAGCGCCGCCGCCTTGAGCAGGCTGAGCGCGCCGCGCAGCGGGCTGCCGGCGGCCGCCTGCTCCACGCCCAGATACCCTTGCGCCTCGGCCCAAGCCTTCCGGTTCGCCGCGCGCGCTTCGGGGTCGGTCAGCGTCCGTTCGACCTTCGCGCGCATCTCGATCATCTTGCCGAGGTGCTTGCGCCGGTTCTTGCTCGCGCTGGCCGGGTGCGAGCGCACGAGCGCGAGCGTGCCCTCCGGGTCGTGATACTGGAAGCGCGCGCCCTGCGCCGCGCACCGAATCCAGAAGTCCGCGTCCTCGACCGAATTCAGCTTCACGTCGAAGGGCGCGGCCCGCTCGACGACGCGCCGCCGCGTCACGGGCGCGTTGACCGGGATCATGTTGCCGACGAGCACCCTGAGCGCCCCCTCGCCCGCCGCCGAGATGACGGGCAGGTAGGACGAGCGCGCGCCCTCGTCCGACATCGAGAACAGGCGCTCCTCCGGCCGCTCCGTGCGGAAGAAGCGGACGCCGCCGTAGACGATGTCAACCTCCGGGTGCGCCTCAAGGTAGGCGACGTGCAGCTCAAGCTTCCGCGCCTCGATCAGATCGTCGGCGTCGAGGAACTGGACGTACTCGCCGCGGCTCCGCGCGATCCCGTTGTTCCGCGCGGCGGCCACGCCCGCGTTCTCCTGCCGCACGTAGACGACGCGCCGATCCCGCTCGGCGTACCGCGCGACGACCGCGCCCGTGTCGTCGGGCGAGCCGTCGTCCACGACGACGCACTCCCAGTGCGGGTAAGTCTGCGCCAGCAGACTCTCCAACGTCTGCCCGACGACGTGCCCGTAGTTGAACGACGGGACGATCACGGAGACGAGCGGCGTGGGAGACTCAACAGATGTTCCCGGGCGTGCAGACATTGTGACGCGTGAGCCTTCGGGGGTTCGGCCGACGCGAAAATTTAACAGGATTTCGCCGGCCGTGCCACCGGCCGCGCCGCGCCGGCCCCGCCGCGGGTCAAGAACTTTTGTTTGCGCCCGCCTGACGTAATTCCCGAATTGTCGTTCGGGCGCTTTCGTGTTATAGGTTGGCGCACAACACCTGTCCTACGTAACGATGTTTGACGCGCTCGTCGGGAGTGGCTTAAGTCTTTCCACGCCCCCCAACACGGCAACGGGCCGATTGATTCAAAGGCCCGACAGGTTTGCCCAAACAGTTCGACACCCAGAAGGAGACTTCATGAAAAATACCCTGAACCGTGCCCGGAGCTTCCCCGTCAGGAAGCTCTGGCTGACAACGCTGGCCCTCGGCCTCTTCGCCGCCGCGCTTTCAATCACGCCGTCCGGCTCGGCCAACCATCCCGTCCTCGTCGAAGGCAACTGCGACAGCCCCGTCCCCGGCACGACCATCGTCACGGCGGGCACCTGCGGCGACTTCGACGGCGACGGGCGAATCGGCACGGCCGAGGACACCGACGGGGCCGACAGAATCTTCGGCACCATCGGGGCCGCGATCGGCCCCGGCACCGGCGCTGCCGCCGGCACCGGCGCGAACCAGAACGGCCGCGTCATCATCGTCAAGTCCGGCCGCTTCTCCGAAGTCCTGCTGATCACGGGGGCCAACGGCAACGTCCAGCTTGAGGCCGCGCCGGGCGTGGAAGCCAACATCGACGCCGTGCTGCAAGGCGATCCGGCGGGCGGGAACAACGCGCGCCAGAGTTCGTCCGGCATCATCGTCGAAGCGCCCGCCGACCGCCGGGTCACCCTCCGCAACCTCACCATCCGCAACTGGGTTACCGGCGTCGAGGTGAGGGGCGATTCCCACGTCTTCATCGACAACTGCCGGATAGACAACAACGTCGGCACCGGCATCATCGCGACGGGCAATTCCCGACTCACCGTCGATCATTCGCAAATCACCGCCACCGGCTACCGCGTAGGCACGCTGGGAGACGCCCCCCGCACGGTCACGCCGGCGAACGGTAACGGCATCGAGTTTCAGATGAACTCCAGCGGCGTGGTTGCCAACACGTCAATTACGGGCAGCTTCGGCGTCGGCATTGCCAGATTCACCGGGGGCAGCGTCAACATCTTCCACGTCGTCTTCTCCGACAACCGTGTCGCCGGGACGAGCGGCGGCGTCACGCCGATCTCCTTCTAGCCGTCGCAAACTCTCCGTCACCCGGCGGTAGCTGAACGCGAAGAAACCCTGCGCGCCTGCCGCGAACGCAACTCACTGCGTTCGCGGCAGGCGCGCACTTTCGCCACCCCTAGCAGAGGTCGGGCAGCAGTTCCGACGAAGACGCGTCTTCCCCGCCCCGCGATCCGCGACAACACCCTTTCGAGGCTCACGACACGGCTGGCGCGCGCACCTCAGGCGGCGCGTGCCCCGCGGGCCGCGGCCTGACTTCGGCCGCGCCCGTCAGCGCGGCCGCGCGCTTCCTTCCCCGCCCGCGTCCAGCCCGACGACGCGCGCGAAGTCGGCCCGCGCCTCGTCGAGATCGAAGTCGGCCCGCGCGCGCGCCCACGCGTTATCCGCCAGACGACGGCCCAACTCCGCGTCGTCCAGAAGGCGGGCCAGACCGGCGGCCAGTTTCTCCGGGTCGCGCTCGTCCACCACCACGCCGCAGTCGTGGCCGCGGAAGTACCACGAGGGGAACGAGGCGGCCGGCGCGTGAACCAGCACGGGGCGGCGCGCGGCGAGGTACTCGGCCAGCTTCGTCGGCGCGGAAGTCCGCACCAGTTCGGGGAAGGGCGAGTCGAAGGCGAGCGGCAGGAAGAGCACGTCGGCCTCCATCTGGACGCGCGGCATCTCCGCGAGCGACAGGTAGGGGTGGCGGACGACGGGGCCGCCGATGCCGACGGCGGCCAGCTCCTCGGGCGTCTTCCCCGTGTAGAGGTGGAGCTTGACTTCGGGGCGGCCGAGCGCGGCGAGCGCCGCCAGCAGGTTGCGGAAGGCGTCGTAGTGGGCCTCGTAGATGTCGCCCGTGAAGACGACGCGGACTTGGCCGTCGCGCGCCGAGGCGGGGGCGAGGGGCGCGTCCGCGTAGGCCGACAGGTCTATCGCGTTGTGGACGACGGCCGACTCGACGCCGAAGCGTTCGCGCAGGTCGTCGCGCAGCAGTTCGTTGAGGACGATGACGCGCTCGGCCCGCCTCATCAGCAGCGGCTCCATGCGCCGCGCCCAGAAGGAGCGCGTCTCGCTCCAAGCCTCGCGGTAGGAGAAGTGATCGAAGATGTACGGGTAGAAGGGGACGCCCGCGCGGCGGCTCGCGAGGTAGGCGGCGGGCATGAGCGCGAGCTCGCCCGTGCAGCCGACGACCGCCCCGCAGCCTTCGGCCTCGACGATCCGCGCGATGTGGCGCGCGTGCCGGCGGGCGGCGGCATAGATGTTCGCGCCGTCGCGCAGGAAGCGGAGGCCGAGGCGGTGCCCGCGTTTTATCTCGTCCGGGGGGGGCGGCAGGTGGTGGTAGCTGCCGGGCAGTTTGCCCACGGGGCCGTCGCCGCCGTCGCCCTCGTGGCGCTCGGTCGAGATGAGGCAGTAGTCGCGGGGGGCGAGGCCCCGGAGCATCCGGTGGATGATCACCCCCTGCCCGGTGCGCGACGGGGGCACGACGTTGGATACGAGAGCTATTTTCATCCGCCGAACGGCCTAGCGCAGGTTGTACGCGTCGCGCATCCAGTCGGCCGTGATCCTCATCCCCTCTTCGAGGCCGTAGGAGTTCTGGTGGTCGAGGTCGCGCTGGGACTTCGACGTGTCCACGCGCTTGATCATCGTCGTCAGGATTTCGGAGTCGCGGTACTCGACGAGGTCGGCGGACGCGCCCGTCACCTTCAAGACCACGTCGGCCAGCTCTTCGATGGAGTGGTGGTTGACGCCGCCGATGTTGTAGGTCTCGCCCGCGCGGAAGTTGTCGCTGATGTTGGCGAGCGTGCGCGCCGTGTCGGCCAGATAGGTCGAGGTGCGGTAGTGGCCGCGGAAGACCGTGAAGGGCTGCCCCGTGAGCGCGCAGTAGAGGAAGCGGCAGTTGACCGAGCGGTACGGGCTGTAGTACTCGCCCGGCCCGTAGGTGTTGAAGAGGCGCACGACGACCGACTCCGTCCCGTACTGGATGGCCGAGTTGCGCACCTGCATCTCGTTGACCCACTTCGTCATCGCGTAGTCGTTCATCTGCTTGATCTCGTGCTCGTCCATGACGGACTCGATCATCAGCTCCGGCCAGTCGCCGTAAACCTCGGACGAGGAGAACTGGACGAGGCGGAACTTGAACCGCTCCTGAAGGCGGATGACGTTCTTCGTCCCGACGGCGTTGGTGCGCCAGAGCGTCTCGTAGAAGTCCTCGCCGTTCCAGCGCCCGAACTCGGCCGCCGCGTTGTAGACCAGATCGAACGGCCCCATCCGCTCGAAGACGCGCTCGATCTGGCGGAACTCGCCCACGTCGCAGCGCGCGTAGAGCGGCTCGCGCACGTCGGTGCGCAGCGAGAAGCCGACCTCGTCGGGCTGGTGTTGCAGGTCGCACGAGACGACGTGGTGGCCGCGCCCGCGCAACTCCTTGATTAACCCCGTGCCGACGATCCCCAGACCGCCCGTGACCAGAATTCTCATCTCTCACCTCAAGTTGGTTAGTATCGGCCCCGCGCCGCGCGCCCTCACGCGATCCGGTCGAGCACCCTCACGCCGTAGCGCAGCGTCCGCCTGAGCTGGTAGGCGCTGCGGGCGACCCAGCCGCGCGCGGGCC
>DATCVD010000609.1:0-5557 GCA_036567125.1 Pyrinomonadaceae bacterium
CGCGCCCGCGAGCCTCACGCCGATGCGGTTCGGGGCGCGCCGGCCCGCCGGAGTCGCCGCGCCCGCGTGCGAGACCGGCACATCATCCGCCCCCCGTGAATGTCCGCGCAGGTCGAGCACCGCCTCGGTCGGCTTCAGCGAGACGACATAGCCGTCGCCGCGCGCGGCGAAGCCGACGCCCGGCTCGAACTGCCCGGCGTTCGGCTCGAAGCTCAGGGGGAGCTGCCCGCGGGTAATCGCCAGTCGCTCCCGATCCTCCCGCGGGACGGAATCAACGCGCGCGCTCTGTGCGCCGCCGCGCTCGGCGCTCGCGGTCGCCGCGAGATGCCCCTGCTCACGGGCCGGTGACACGTCGCCGTGGGTCGGCCGGCCGGGGCCGCGATAAGTGACGCCTGTCAGGCCGGCCACCAAGATCAGAGCGAGCGCGGGCAGGAGCGTCCGGCGACTCGGGCGTAGTTTCTGCATCTAAAATTCCTTAACGGGTCGTGCCGCAGGCGGGCGGTAAGGGCGGTCGCAGTATCAGAGTCGCGCGCCGCGGGTTTAATGCTTTCGTGCGGGGACTGCGAGGCGTAGCAGGCGCTGCACAGACTTCGGCAACGGGCAAGAATTTACACCAACCGGGGTGGCGGCGGCAAACCGCCGGGCGACCGCAAGGGCCGCCCCCTGCCCTCAACTCACGGCCCGCGCCGACGGCCGCGCGAACGGAGAACTTCACGCCAGCCGGCCCGCCGGAGGTTGACGGCGGGCCGCCCTCGGCGCTCAAACCTTTCTGCGTTTTCTTAACGCTTCGCCGACGGCGTCCAACTACCGCCTGCGCGCGTTGCCGCCCTGTCGCGCGGGCGGCGCGCCGGCGTCAGGGTGTAGCCGCTCCGAAAACAATTTGAAGAACCTGTTTTGCGCCCGATGTTGATTAATAAGGTCGCCCGCGCTGCCGGCGGAACGTCACGGCCGGTTTTCAATTCTTTACGTAGCTGTATCGTGGCTGATTTGGGTGGGCTTCAACGAAACGTCAGAACAGAACGGTTATCCTGCCCCGCCCCACCCGTAACGCCTTGCCGATTACTTATATAGACTGCGGTCAAGTTGCTTCAAAAGCATTAAGGTCGCAGGCTACTTGGGTTGTTCCCGGCCGGCCATGCGGACTTGGTGGATCCCGCCGAGAATCACTCTATTCGTTGGGTAGCTCTCCAGCCTCCCGTCGGCACTCCTCTCGCTAACCCCGGAAACGCTCAGGCTGAGCAGGATGCCGATAGAATCCTTTTCAAGCACGATCTCACGCTCCGAACCTTGACCATCGTTCCAGAGCGCGATGGCACGAGGAGTGTCGAACTTAGGGCGCCTCCATCTATCAACCATCCCGGCCGAGGTTAAAGTAATTACTGCGCTGCCCGGATCCTCCGACAGCACGCTCGCGTACCTAGCCGACCAACGCTCTTTTGTCTGCGGCCCATCCATCAGAATAGTGATAACTAGGGACGGGCCGACTGTGCGTATCAAATCGGCTATCGGGTCTTGCCGCGCCAAGTCTTCACAGATTAACGGGCAAATCGTCAGCTCGTTCCCCACGTTTATGAACGTAACTTTGCGCGGTCTGATTCTGATAGATTCCCACCACTTCATGTTGGGCGAGAGCACGTATCCGAGGCTGTAATTTTCTATCTGGAACCGATCAACTTTCCAACGGTGGTGTTTGTGCTGGTAGTCATCAGGAGCTTTCGTCCCCGGCGACTCGTAGAACACCCGGCCTTTCTTTTGATTGGAATAGCCCATTTTGAAATAAACCATGTTGTCAGTAAAAATCTCGTCCTCCGTCTCTCTCCTCACGCCCGCGACGTAAGCGCTCACCCTATGCTTCTTATCACCGATTATCCTCTCAAACGTCTCTATATCCTCATGGCTCAGCGCGCACTCCGGCAGCACGACCATGTCTATGTTCCCGACCTCTTTTTTGGCGTTTTCGAGGGTGTAATTTAACTCATCCGGATTGAGCCAGTCTGCTTCCGGCTTGTAGTGGAAGAGCCCGAGTTTGTCGTGGAGTCCGAGCCTTTCCTCAGTTTTATCTACAACTTTAAAGTCGAGTGTGTTCACCTTTCGCGGCCAGGGCAGGAGCAGAACAGAAAATATCTTGCTACTCAATTTACGATTAGCCAGCCGGTCGGTGAAGTCGTTGCTCTTCCTCCTGTCCGTCACTATCCACTTCACGTCGACAGAAGAACGGTGATAGGCCAGATTATTCGTCAGCGAACGTAAGGTGATCCCGATGCTCGGCGTGTGCCTTTTAGGAAGCACTCGGCAGCGCAGTTTGTCTATCGTCGCTATCGTGCCGAAGTCTCTCAACCGGCTCGCCGCAAAATCGGCCGGCTTGCTGTCAGGAAGCTCGTCTATGCTCTTATCTTTAAGGGCGTCTTCGTCCGGGCCGTACACCTCGCCCTTACGCTGGAATGGTATGTCCCTGATCCCCCAACCGACACACGCTTCGTCAACGATGGCGTGCAACGTCATCAAGAGCTTGAACGCTTCCCAGTCATCCAGAAGCTGCTCGACGTCATCGTCCTCTCCCATCTTGCCATAAAGCGCGGCCCAGCACTCCCCGACGTCCTTCGGCACCCAATTCCCCGACGCCTCCCACTTGGCCGAGTCGCCCTCTCCCACGAGCCGCCCGACCGTGGCTTGGATCTGCTTTTCTCTCTCCCCCCGCGGCCGATTCTTATGCTTGCATGCCTCGACAATCCCCATGTCGAAGTTCCCCGGCACCTCTTCCTCACTGTCCTTGTCCCGATAGCCGGCGAGGTTGGCGCGCCAAGCGAACCCGATCTCCCGCACATACTTAATCCAACCTTCCTTGGGAGACGCCCACCTCGCCGCCGCATCATTATTAGGCGGCCACATCGCATTTGACGGTACGCCCTTTTTATGCGGTGAGACGGCCATGTTATAGGCCCCCGTGATGCTGAAGACGTGGCTGGTAAAGGCAAACAAGTCCGGCGGCCAGAGCAGAAATTCCTCAAAAATTACTCTCTCATCTTCCCTATCCCTTGAGGGAAGTAACGCTTTGGCAATCTGGCGGGCGTTGAGCGGCGTGGAGAGGGTGTCTTGTCCCATGCGTCGGGCTCCTCAGAGAGCAAATGTGAGTTAACGCGACGGCATCTTAATATTAGCGTGAGAAACAGGCAATAGTTATATTCAAGCGCTGACGCCGGGTTTTGTTCTTCACTGGCGGGCATATTTTTTCGCCGCGGCATAGTTATAGTGGGCCAAAAGAACTCAACTGTCCCATTCATTATTCATACCTATTTCGCCAACCCCCTCCGCTACCCTTCCAGGTAAAAGCTAAAGCGGGGTTTCCGCCCCGAACAATACGAAATGTCGTACGCGGCACTGCACGGAGTTATATAAGGAAAGCCCGCCGCTTACTGCGGGCGGGCTTTCCTTTGTACTCACTCTCCTGCGCGTCTCGCGCGTGTTTTGTCACCCGCGCCAGTTAACGCCTGCGCGCGTTGCCGCCCTGTCGCGCGGGCGGCGCGCCGGCGTCAGGATGTAGGTGTTCGGTGAAGAGTTTGAGGACGCGCTTGTACTCGTCGGCCCAACTGGTCTCGCGCTCGAAGGCGTGATCCTCGACCGGGTAGACGGCCAGCTCCCAGTTCTCCTTGCGCAGCTCGATGAGTCGCTGGACGAGGCGCACCGAATCCTGAAAGTGCACGTTCACGTCGACCATGCCGTGGCAGATGAGGAGCGCGCCCTTCAGGCCCTCGGCGTGGTAGATGGGTGAGCTGCGCTTGTAGGCCTCCTGATCGGATTGCGGGAGGTTGAGGATGTTCGAGGTGTAGGGGTGGTTGTAGTGCGCCCAGTCGGTGACGGGCCGCAAGGCCGCGCCCGCGGCGAACACGTCGGGCGTGGTGAACATCGCCATGAAGGTGATGAAGCCGCCGTAACTGCCGCCGTAGATGCCGACCCGGCGGGGATCGACTCCGTGCTCGCTGATTAAGTATTTGACGCCGTCGACGTGGTCGGTCAAATCCTTCCCGCCCATGTGGCGGTAGATCCCCGTGCGCCAGTCGCGGCCGTAGCCGGCGCTCCCGCGGTAGTCGATGTCGAGGACGATGTAGCCGCGCTCCATCAGCAGGTGGTGAAACATGTACTCGCGGTAATAGTTCGACCACCACTTGTGCACGTTCTGCAAGTAGCCCGCGCCGTGGACGAACAGGACGGCCGGGCCGCCGCGACGCCAGTTGGCCGGCTTGTAGATGCGCGCGTGGACGGTCGCGCCGTCGCGCGCGCGGAAAGATACGATGGGCGGATCGATCCAGTTGTAGGTCGAGAACTCCGGTGTCGGCGAGGTCGTGATCTGCTTGGCCCGCGCGCCGGGCGTCAACTCGGCGAGGTACAGCTCCCACGGCTTGTTGCTGTAGGAGTGGACGACGGCGAGGGCCGTCTCGTCGGGCGAAATCTCGGCGGCGTTGTTGCCGGTCATCGAGGTGAGGCGCGTGCGCGCGCCGCCTTCGACCGGCATCGAATAAAGGTGGCGCTCGAAGGGGCCGCCCTCGCTCGACGTGAAGAAGAATTTAGTCTTGTCGTTCGACAGCTTCACGTCGGAGACTTCGAACTGCCCCGAAGTCAGCTGCCGCGGCTCGCCGCCCTCGACCGACGCCGAGTAGAGGTGCGCGTAGCCGTCGCGCTCGGAGACGAAATAGACGCCGCGGTTGTCGGGCAGCCAGCCGAGGGTGAACGCGCCGGGGCCGTTCGTCCACGCGTCGTCATGAACGTGCGCGACGACGCGCGTCCTGCCCGTCTCGGGGTCGAGCAGCAGCACCCAGCGATCCTTGTTGTCGGCCGAGCGCGCGAGCAGCGCGGCCCGCCGCCCGTCGTCCGACCACTGGAGTTGGAAGAGCTGCACCTCGCGGTCGCGCTGCTGCGGCTCGGCCGCGCGCTCGGTCTGCGTGCGCGGCGGCTGCGCGCCCTGCTGCCCCGACTGCTGCCCTGATTGCTGCTGGCCCGTTTGCTGCCCCGACTGCTGCGCGGTCTGATCGGTCTGCGTGCGCGGCGCGGAGACTTGAGGCTGCTGCGCGTCGCCGCGCTCGCGCTGCGTCTGCTCCGAGGCGTTCTGCTCGGTGCGCGTGCGCACCTGCGGCGCGACCTCGCGCTGGCCGTGATCGACGTTCCGCACGTCGCCCGTCTCCGTGCTGATGACGACCTGCCGGCCGCGGCCCTGCGCGTCGCCGACCTTCGTGCGGGCCGGGAGGTCTTCGGTGTAGGCCGACTCGGTCACGTAGTTCGGCACGATGGTCTGCTTCGCGCCCGCGGCCGGCTCGTTGACGGTGGCGACGACGAAGCGCGCGTCGGGCGAGAGCGTCAGGTTGAAGACCGACTGGCCCGCGGGCAGGTTGAAGGGCTTGCGCCGCTCACGCGCCTTGCGCCGCTCCTCCAACCGCTCGCGGTTCTCCGCGCGCTCGCGCACCGCTTCGAGCAGCGCGCGCTCCTCTTTCTTTAAAGTCTCCTGACTCTCCGTCCCGCGCTGCTCCGCCGCCCCGCCCTGCCGCCCGCCCGTTTGCGGCCCGCC
>DATCVD010000610.1:0-2993 GCA_036567125.1 Pyrinomonadaceae bacterium
CACGAGTGGTGGGACGGCACGGGCTACCCGGACGCGCTGCGCCGCGAGCAGATACCGCTGCCCGCGCGCATCCTGCGCGCCGCCGACGCCTACGCCGCGCTCACCGACGACCGCCCCTTCCGCCGCGCGCTCACCGAGGAGGCCGCGCGCAAGCACCTCACGGAGTGGGCCGCGATTGAGTTCGATCCGCGCGTCGTCCACACTCTGCTCTCGTTGAGGGACGTGCCGGAGCTTCGCTCCTACGCGCGGCGCGGCGGCGACGAAGACACCGCTCAGGATCGCGCGCGCGAGTCGGCCGAAGTTGATCGCGCCGAGGCTGATCGCGCCGAGGCTGATCACTCGGAAGTTGATCTCGCTCGCGCCGTCCGTGCGGAAGATTCCCGCGCGGAGGCCGGCGGGTCTGCCGCGTCGGGTCTCGACGAGTGGGGCGCGCCGAAGCGATGACGAACAACTATTCAGAACAGACGCCCGCCGGCTGGCTCGCCTTCGAGCTGAGCGTGCTGCGCCGCCTGAGCTTCCGCACGGCCGTCAGCCCCGCCTGCGCCGAGCCGGACGTGGAGGCGTACCTCAAACGCTGGGGCGTGCGCGTCAGCGTCAACGCCGTGGCGCGCTGGGCGTGGGTGCGCGCCGTCGCGCGCGTCGAGAACAACTTGGAGCGGCTGACGCGGGAAGACCTCGAACTGCTGCTCGAAGACGTTTACGTGCCCGGCCACCGGCTCCGCAACGACGCGCTCGCGCGCCGCTTCGGCGAGGCGCACGCGTGGTGGTTCGACAACTTCCGCGCCAACGCCGACCGGCTCGCCAACGACACCAAGCGCGCCCTCGCGCTCGACCTCGGCCTTATGGTCGGCGACTACGCGCTCTCCTTCGACGACGAGACGCGCGAATTGCGCCAGCCCCTCTCGCGCGCGCTGCTGCGCCTCGCTGAAGCGCGCCCCGCGCCCTTCGACAACCGCCAGCGCAACGCCGTCAAGCAGGAGGACGCACAACGCTTCCTCGCCGACTCGCGCGCGGCCGACCTCCTCTTCCTCCGCCTGCCGGCCGCGCGCGCCTCGGCTACCGACGCGGCCCACGCTTGGCGCGACGAGTTCATCGAGGGCGGCGCGGATTCGGCCCCCGCGCCCGAAGGGACGCGAACCGGCCGCCCCGTCGCGACGCGGCAGCAGTACCTCAGCGACCTCGAAGAGCTGCTCGCCGCGGCCGGCCGCGCGCGGGTCTGGGCCGTCTCGCACGTGGACAACGGGCACCTTCCGGCCGAGGAGTTGGTCGAAGTCCTCCGCCGCCACCGCAAGGTCGAGACCGTTTACACGAAAGACTTCTCGGAGCTGGCGGGCGCGCGCGCCGTCATGATCACGGCCGGTTAGCGCGCGCGAAGACGCGGACGGAAGAGCTTCGGGCCGGCGACTTCGTTGAAGTCGCCGGCCCGAAGTTTTTCGCCCCCGCGTTTGCGGTCAGCTCGCTTTGAGGATCACGACCGTCTGATCGTCGCCGCGCTCGCGGCCGCCCGTCCAGTCGTCGATCTCGCGGAAGATGGCGGCGCAGAGTTCTTCGGCCGCGAGCGCGCGGTTGGCGCGGGCGAAGGCGGTCAGCCGCTCGTCGTCGTACTCGTCGCCGGCCGCGTCCTGCGCCTCCGTGATGCCGTCGGAGTAGAGCAGCAGCAGGTCGCCGCGTTCGAGCGCGACGCTGCCTTCCTCGTAGGCCGCCCACTCGAACGCGCCGAGCACCGTGCCGCCCGCCTCAAGCCGCTCGACCTCGCCGGACGCGCGCACGAGCAGCGGCGCGTTGTGCCCGGCGTTCGTGTAGCGCAAGCGCCGGGACGCGTCGTCGTAGAGCGCGACGAAGGCCGTCACGAAGCGGTTCGAGTCGGTGCTGCGGCAGAGCTGATCGTTGATGCTCACGGCCATCCGCGACACGACGCAGCCTTCGTCCGTGCCGGTCACGCCGCACGGCATCTCGAATTCCGCCCCGGCGTCGCCGCCCGCGCCGCCGGTCGCCGCGGTGAGCGCGACCTCGCGCGTCAGCTTCAGGCGCTCGGAGAGGATCGTCGCCTGCGCGCGCAGGCTGGCTTGCAGGTTCGACATGACGAGCGCGGCCGACAGCCCCTTGCCCGACACGTCGCCGAGCGCGAGCGCCGTCAGGCCCGGCGCGACCTCGACGTAGTCGTAGTAGTCGCCCGCCACGCCGCGCGCCGCGCGGCACTCGCCCGCGAGCGCGGCGGTCGAGAGTCGCGGCACGGCGCGGGGGAAGAGTTGCGCCTGAACGTCGGCCGCGATCTCGATCTCGCGCTCAAGCCGTTCGCGCTCGACCCGCTCGGTGAGCAGTTGCTCGATGTCGGCCGACATCTCGTTGAAGGCCGCGGCCAGCTCGCCGAGCTGATCGCGCGAGCGCAGCCGCACGCGGTGGGAGAAATCGCCGCGCTTGATGTAGCCGGTCGCGAGGTGCAGGCGGTGGACGGCCACGGTCACGGCCCGCGTCATCCACGCGGCCGAGGCGAGCGCGAACAGTTCGAGCACGAGGAACACGACGGCGACGAACGTGATCGTGCCCTGCAACACTTGGCCGACGCCGCCCTCGCCGAACAGTTGCGAGGCGACGATCCGCGCGTCGAAGTCTGAGACGAAAGCGGCGCGCAGCGACTCGGCCCCGTCCCGCCAGTTCGTCGCCTGAAGGATGACGGGCGGCTTCGGCCCGACCTGCTCGCCGAACTGATCGCGCCGGAAGTCGAGCCGGACGACGCGCGAGCCTTCGACGATGTACGCGCCGTCCGGGTTCTCGGGGTCGTGCCGCTGCGCGCCGACGTTGCCGATGGTCGCGTAGCTCGTCCCCAGACGAGTCCGGTTGATGCGCACCTCCGCGCCCTCCGCGCCGATGAAGAACGGCCGCACGGTCAGCCCCGTGTCCGAGCGCAGGCGCTCGACGAAGGCGCGGCTGACGGGAACGACGACGAGCACGGTCGCGACGCGCCCGCGGTCGCTGCGCGACCGTGCTCGTCG
>DATCVD010000611.1:0-7046 GCA_036567125.1 Pyrinomonadaceae bacterium
GACGCGACTTTTGTCGCGTCCCGCCGCCCGTCTTCATTTTGTAGATTTACGATCCCGCTTAAAGCTAACAGCTATAAGCTAATAGCTAACCGCTTTGCTCCGCGCCGCGGAAACGGGTAAACTTCCGCCCGTACTTCGCCAAACCAATCGCTCGTCACTTGTCACTTGTCGCTTGCCACTTTTCTATGAGCCTACAGCTTAGACGGAAAGTCCACGAGTCGGTCGTCTACATCGACCGCGACAGCGCGCCTCGGATCATCCCGTCGGGCGAAGATTTCATCCTCGAAGACCTGCCCATCGGCACGCGCGTCATCTACCCGAAGCCGCCGATCAAGGGGCTGCCCAACCGCGAGGCCGCGATCCGCTACGCCCTCAACCACCCGCACGACTGCGAGCCGCTCTACGCCCAGTTGGAGCCGGGCATGAAGGTGACGATTGCGGTTGACGACATCTCCCTGCCGCTCCCGCCGATGAAGACGCCGGACGTGCGGCAGACCGTCCTCGAAGTCGTCCTCGACCTCTTGGCCGCCAACGGCGTGGACGACGTGCACATCATCGTCGCCAACTCGCTCCACCGGAAGATGACCGAGTGGGAGATGAGGCGGATGGTCGGCGCGGAAATCTTCCGCGACTTCTACCCCGACCGCTACTACAACCACGACGCCGAAGACCCGGACGGCTTAGTCCTCCTCGGCCACACGCGCCACAAGGAGCCCCTGCGCGTCAACCGCCGCGCGGCCGAGTCCGATCTCGTCATCTACGTCAACATCAACCTCGTCCCGATGGACGGCGGCCACAAGTCGGTCGCCGTCGGCCTGTGCGACTACGAAAGCTTGCGCGCGCACCACGAGCCGCAGACCATCCGCCAGTCCGACAGCTACATGGACCCGGCGCGCTCGGAGTTGAACACGAAGGTCGTCCGGTTGGGGAAGATCGTCGACGAGCACATGAACGTCTTCCACATCGAGACGGCCCTGAACAACAAAATTTACGGCGGCGACCTCGACTTCCTGCTGAAGAACGAGGACGAGTTCTCCGCGATGGATCGCTTCAAGTACGAGGCGATGAGCCGCTCGATGCGCGCGCTCCCCCGCGCCGCGCGCCGCAAGCTGCTGCACCAGTTCCCCGCCGCCTACGAGATGGTGGCCTGCCACGCCGGCCGCACCGAGCCGACGCACGCGAAGATTCTAGAAAAGAACTTCGACCAGTACACGATCCCCGTCAACGGCCAGTGCGACATCCTGATCACGGGCATCCCCGACATCTCGCCGTACAACGTCTACTCCGTCCTGAACCCGCTGCTCGTGCAGGTGATGGCGCTCGGCTACCACTTCAACTTCTACCGCAACCGCCCGCTCCTGAAGAAGGGCGGCGTGCTGATCCTCCACCACCCCTGCTTCGACGAGTTCGATCACAACTTCCACCCGTCCTACATCGAGTTCTTCAACCGCCTGCTGCCCGAGACGCGCGACGCCGAGGTCTTGCGCGAGAAGTACGAGCGCGAGTTCGCCAACAACCCCTCTTACGTCGAGATGTACCGGCGCGGCAACGCCTACCACGGCGCGCACCCGTTCTTCATGTGGTACTGGGGCGAGAACGGCCGCCAGCACGTCGGCCGCGTCATCGCCGCGGGCGCGGAGAACGCCCACGTCCCAGAAAGGATGGGCTGGGAGCGCGCCGACAATCTGACCGAGGCCATCTCGATGGCCCGCAGCTACATGGGCCGCTCCGCCGAGATCACGATGCTCCACCAGCCCGTCATCGCGCTTTGCGAAGTGGGGTGAATGTCTGAAAAAGTAAGATGAGTGAACTTCCCATCTTTGCTTTCGTGCTGATGCCTTTTGATCCGAAGTTTAAGGATATTTACGAGATAGGCATTAAGGAGGCTGCAAATCAAGTTGGAATTGTCGCAAACCGACTTGACGAGCAACTTTTTACAGAAGGGATGATGGATCGAATATACCGACAGATCGAAGCTGCTGACATTATTATCGCAGATATGTCTGGCCAAAATCCTAATGTCTTTTACGAAGTGGGGTATGCACACGCTAAGGATAAACTATGCCTTCTTCTTACTAAAGACACTAAAGATATTCCTTTTGATCTCAAACATCGGAAACACATTGAGTATAAAGACTCCATTACTTTCTTGAGGCAAGAGTTGGTTAAAAATCTAGAATGGGCAAAAAAAGAAATAGAAACTCTTAGAGAGAGTCAGATACGGGTGGAACTTAAAACGCGCGACGCTGGCTTGGAAATCACAAAACGGACTGCAACTGCTACCGTTGAATTTCAGCTTGATTTGTTCGGTAATTCAAATAATAAGTCTATAGAGATTAGCTCAATCTATTTTTATGCAGGGAACAGGTGGAATGTTAAGCAGGTAGGGCGGGATTGCCCAGAAATTGAATCTGACATTGACGGCTACACTCATCGTTATTTCTTAGATTGCCCTGTCACACGATTACATAAAGGCTCTTGGGCACAACTAAAGTTTTGGGCCACGAGAGTAGTTGCTAGCAAATATCTTGGGGATGAAATTTTAGATGCATACACATTGACAGGTCGTGTCCTCCTTAAGCTAATTACCTCTAATGGCATTTTTGACTATGAATTTCCCATCAAAGTAAGGCTGGAGAATATCCCTTTCTAAATTAATTTTATAACCAAATGAAACTGTCGCCGACAGAGATTTATCAGGGCAGGAAGATTTTCCTGATCGGGAGCACCGGCTTTCTGGGCAAGGTGACGCTCTCGATGCTGCTGCACCGCTTCCCCGCGGTCGGGAAGGTGTACGTCTCCGTGCGCGCCCGCTCTTTGGAAGAGTCGCGGACGCGCTTCTGGAACAACGTCATCACGGCCCCGCCCTTCGACCCCTTGCGCGAGCGCTACGGCTCGGCCTTCGAGGGGTTCATCCGCGACAAGGTGGAAATCCTCGGCGGCGACATCGGCGACGACAACCTCGGCTACACGGAGGAAGAGGCGCAGGCGCTGGCCTCGGACATCGACGTCGTCTTGAACAGCGCCGGCAACGTCACCTTCAACCCGACCCTGGAGAGCGCGCTGCGCACGAACGTCGTCGGCACGCAGAACGTCATCGCGTTCACGAAGCGGATGAAGCGGCCGGCGCTCATCCACGTCTCGACCTGCTTCGTCGCCGGCAACCGCTCCGGCCCCGTCTGGGAGAGCGACCCCGTCATCGGCTACTTCCCGCGCAAGGAGGAGCTGCCCGGCGTCGAGTTCTCGGTCGAGCAGGAGATACGCGACTGCGCGCGGCTGGCCGAGCGCGTCCGCGACGAGGCGCGCGACGCGATGCAGGTCGCGCGCTTCCGCGAGCAGGCCCGCAAGCGCCTCGTCGAAGAGGGGCGCGACCCGGACGACTTGGACGCGATGGGGCTGGCCGTCGCGCGCGAGCGCAAGGTGTGGACGCGCGAGCGGCTGACCGAACTCGGCATGGAGCGCGCCGCGTGGTGGGGCTGGCCGAACATCTACACCTACACGAAGAGCCTCGGCGAGCAGCTCGTCGCCGCCGAGGGCGGCATCGTCCGCTCGATAGTGCGGCCGAGCATCGTCGAGTCGGCGCAAACCTACCCCTTCCCCGGCTGGAACGAGGGCTTCACGACGACCGCGCCGCTCATCTTCATCGCGCTCAAGGGGCAGACGCAGATCCCCGTCAACGAGAAGCTGATCTTGGACATCACGCCCGTCGACTTCGTCGCCTCCGTGATGCTGTCCGTGACGGCCGAGGCGATGGTCGAAGAGCCGCGCCTCGTGCATCAGGCCGCGACCGGCGACTCGAACCCGAACGACATGCGCCGCATCGTCGGGCTGCTGGGGATGTACAAGCGCAAGCACTTCGCCGAGAAGGAGTCGGGCTTCCGCGTCGTCAACGAGATCGCGGGCCGGATGGAGACGAGGCCGGTCACGCCGTCGCGCTTCGAGAGGACATCGACGCCGATGATCAACGCGGCGGCGAAGAAGGCCTCTTCGCTGCTCGACGGCGTGCGGCCGCGCTGGGGCGGGGGCCGCCTGACCGAGTGGGTCGATCACGCGAAGCAGACCGTCGACCGGCTCGAAGAGGTGACGCGCGAGACGGCCGCGGCCTTCGAGCTGTTCCGGCCCTTCATGATCGAGAACGCGTACGTCTTCCGCGCCGACAACGTGCGCTCGCTTCACGAGCGCATCCGCACGGACGAGCAGCCCCTGCTGCCGTGGCGGCCGGAGCGCCTCGACTGGTACGACTACTGGATGAACGTCCACTTCCCCGGCCTCAAGAAGTGGATCTTCCCGACGCTCGAAGAGGACATGCGCGCGCAGCCGAAGCGCGTCTACACCTACCGCGATCTGCTGGAGCTGTTCGAGACGAGCGCGAAGCGTTTCTCGACGCGCGTCGCCATGCGCATCGAGCGCGACGGACGGAAGGAGCAGTACACCTACGCCGACCTGCACGAGCTGGCGACGCGCGCCGCGGGCTTCCTCGCGGGCGAGGGCGTGCGCCCGGCCGACCGCGTGCTGCTCTTGAGCCACAACGCGCCCGAATGGGGCATGGCCTACTTCGGCGTGCTCAAGGCCGGCGCGACGTGCGTGCCCGTCGATCCCGAAAGTCTGACGGGCGAGGTCGCGGGCTTCGCGCGCGCCGCGCAGGCCGCCGGCATCGTCGTCTCCGGCGAGATGCTCGGGAAGCACCCAGACCTGGCCGAGCGTTTCCGGGAGGAGGGTCTCGAAGCGGCGCGCGTCTGGACGTTCGAAGAGGTCTTCGCGCTGCCGCCGCAGGAGGTCGAGGATCGGCGGATGGCGCTGCTCCCCGGCCGCGTGCCGGCGCAGTCGGTCGCGTCGCTCATCTTCACGTCGGGCACGACGGGCGCGCCGAAGGGCGTCATGCTCTCGCACAAGAACTTCACGAACATGGTCTCGATGCTCTCGTCCGTGTTCGACATGACGACGCAGGACGGCGTGCTCTCCGTCCTCCCGCTCCACCACACGTTCGAGTTCTCGACCGGATTTTTGACGCCGCTCGCGCGCGGCGCGCAGATCACTTACCTGCCGGAGCTGACGAGCGAGGAGCTGACGCGCGCGATCGAGAACGGCCACGTCACCGGCATGGTCGGCGTGCCCGCGCTGTGGGAGCTGCTGCACCGCCGCATCAAGGGGCGGCTCAACGAGCGCGGCCAGTGGATCGGCGACGCGGCCGAGAACCTGATCCGCGCCAACTCGTGGCTGCGCGATCACACGCCGTTCAACCTCGGCCAGATCGTCTTCCGGCCCATCCATCAGGGCTTGGGCGGCCGCATCCGCTACCTCATCAGCGGCGGCTCCGCGCTGAACGACCGGATCAAGCGCGACTTCCACGGCCTCGGCTTCACGATCCTCGAAGGCTACGGGCTGACGGAAGCGTCGCCCGTGCTGACCGTCACGCGGCCGATGAACAGGCTCGTCGCGGGCAGCGTCGGCCGGCCCGTGCCCGGCGTCGAGGTCAGGATCGTCGACGCCGACGCCTCCGGGGTCGGCGAGGTCTTGGCGCGCGGGCCCAACGTGATGCTCGGCTACTACAACGACGAGGACGCGACGCGCGCGGTGCTCCAGAACCGCTGGCTGCGCACCGGCGACCTCGGCCGGCTCGACGACGAGGGCAACCTCTACCTCGTCGGCCGCTCGAAGGACATCATCGTCGACACGAACGGGAAGAACGTCTACCCCGACGAGATCGAGGAGCTGTATCAGGACTCGCCGTACGTGAAGGAGCTGAGCGTCGTCGGCCTGCCCGACGGGCTGGGCGAGAAAGTCGCCTGCATGGTCGTGCCCGACTACGACCACGACATCGCGCTCTCGCGCGAGGAGGTGCGCCGCCGGGTCGAGGAGCACTTCAAAGACGTGTCCTCGTCGCTCCCCTTCTTCAAGCGCGTCAAGGTGCTCCACTTCTCGGACGACGAGCTGCCGCGCACCGCGACGCGCAAGGTCAAGCGCCGCGACGTGCTGACGACGATGCGCGCGCTCGAACAGAACCAGCGCCGCCTGACGGAAGCCGCGGACGCCGCCCCGCCGCGCGACGCCGGGGCGGGCTGGCTGCTCGACATCGTCGCGCAGGTTTCGGGCCGCCCGCGCGCCGAAGTCTCGCTCGAATCGCGGCTCGGCGATCTGGGCTTCGACAGCCTGATGTTCGTCGAGCTGGCCGGCGCGGTCGAGGCGGGCGGCGGACGCCTGAAGTCGCCCGACACGCTCAACCAAGTGCACGACGTGCGCGAGCTGATGACGCTGATCGAGCGCCTGCCGGCGTCCGCCCCGCACGAGGACGCGCGCCGCCGCCGCGCCGAGGAGATCAGGCGCGAGGACGAGGAGATTCACATCCCGTCCGTGGTGCGCACGCTCGGCAACCGCGGCCTCGACGTGTTGCAGCGCGCCTTCTACGAGCGGTTCCTCGACACGAAGATCGAGGGCGCGGAGAACGTCCCCGTGCACACGAACTTCATCGTCGTCTCGAACCACGCCTCGCACCTCGACATGGGGCTGGTCAAGATGGCGCTCGGCGAGCAGGGCCGCGACCTCGTCGCGCTGGCCGCGGCCGACTACTTCTTCGACAACAAGTACAAGCGGGCCTACATGGACAACTTCACCAACACGGTGCCCATCGAGCGCAGCGGGAGCTTGCGCCGCTCGCTGCGGCACGCCCTCTCGTTCCTCGAACAGGGCTTCAACGCGCTCATCTTCCCCGAGGGCGGCCGCTCCGTCACGGGCGTGCTGCTCGACTTCAAGCCGGTCATCGGCTTCCTCGCGGTGACGGCGCGCGTCCCGATCCTGCCGGTCTACCTGCGCGGGACGTACGAGGCGCTCCCGAAGGGGTCGAACATGCTCCGCCGCCGCGACATCGGCGCGCGCATCGGCCGCCTGATCGCGGTCGAGGAGATGGAGGCGATGACGAAGGGCATGCCGAAGTCCGAAGGCTACCGCCTGATCGCCGCCTTCGCCCGCCACCGGATCGAGAACCTGCGCGACGGCACCCGCTCGGAGTTCGACGCCAAGACGCTGCGCCGCCGCTGGCGCGCCGAGCG
>DATCVD010000612.1:0-2785 GCA_036567125.1 Pyrinomonadaceae bacterium
CGGCGCGTTCCGCTGGGACGAGCGCGTCGGGCGCTGGCGCGCGCCCGCGCACGCCTACCGCCACGCCGTCAAAGAGCTGATCAAACGCGGCGCGGCTTACGAAGACGCGGCGCGCGCCTACGACCGCTTCGACTTCAAGAACACGCTCGCCATCGAGCCGCGGCCGTACCAAGAGGAGGCGATCCGCGAGTGGGAGCGGAGCGAGCGGTGCGGCGTGGTCGTGCTGCCGACGGGCGCGGGGAAGAGTCTCGTCGCGCAGATGGCAATCGAGCGCGCCGGGCGCTCGTCGCTCGTCGTCGTGCCGACGATTGACCTGATGAACCAGTGGTACGACCTGCTGCTGGCGAGCTTCCGCGCCGAGGTCGGCCTCATCGGCGGCGGCTACTTCGAACCCGGCGCGCTGACCGTCACGACCTACGCCTCGGCCTTCCGGTTCATGGAGCGGCTCGGCGACCGCTTCGGCCTCGTCGTCTTCGACGAGTGCCACCACCTGCCGGGCGGCTCGTTCCGCTACGCCGCCGAGATGTCGCTCGCGCCGTTCCGCCTCGGACTCTCGGCCACGCCCGAACGGGCCGACGGCGAGGACGAGCTGCTGGAACAGTTGATCGGCCCGGAGGTCTTCCGCCGCACGGCGCGCGAGATGGCGGGCGAGTATCTGGCCGACTACACGGTCGAGCGCGTGCGCGTCGAGTTGTCGCCCGCCGAGCGCGAGGCTTACGAGCGCGAGCGCGGCGTCTTCCAGCGCTTCCTGTCGGAGAAGAAGATCCGTCTGGGGACTTTGCAGGGCTGGCAATACTTCATCGCGCAGAGCGCGCGCAGCGAGGACGGCCGGCGCGCGATGCTGGCCTACCGCGAGTCGCGCCGCATCGCGCTCGGCACGGAGGCGAAGCTGCGCGTGCTGGCCGAACTCCTGAAGCGGCACAGGAGGGAGCGCGTGCTCGTCTTCACGGCCGAGAACGAGATGGTCTACCGCATCTCGGAGCAGTTCCTCGTTCCGGCGATCACGCACGAGACGGCGGTCAAGGAGCGGCGCGGGTGGCTGGCGGCGTTCAACCGCGGCGACGTGCTGGCGCTCGCCACGTCGAAGGTCTTGAACGAGGGCGTCAACATCCCCGAAGCCTCGGTCGCGGTCGTGCTCTCCGGCTCGGGCTCTTCGCGCGAGCACATCCAGCGGCTCGGCCGCATCCTGCGCAAGTCGCCGGGCAAGGAGGCCGTGCTCTACGAGGTCGTCACGGCCGACACGACCGAGGAGCAGATCAGCCGCCGCCGCGGCGACAACGCGCAGTTCCGGCCCGCCGCGGGCGAGACGCCGCGGCTGATTTGACGATGCTGACCGCAGACCTCGCACTGAGCTACCGGCGCGGCGAAGAGATCAGGCCGCGCCAACTGAACGCGGCCGACCCGCGCTGGCTGCGCGAGGCCGAGACGCTCGTCCGCATCTTCCGCGAGCACGTCAACCGCCCCCGGGGTCGGCTCGACGCGGCGCTCGACGAGTACGTCGGCGCGGGCACGAACTACCGCGTCGTGCGCGGCCTCGTCAAACTCCTGCTCGACCGCTCCGAGTTCGCCACCGAGACCGCAATCGAGCCGGCGGAGCTGCGCCGCCTCGTCTTCGCCAAGGCGCGCGAGGCGCACCCGCTCGACGGCGGCGAGGCGGCGCGCTCGCGCGTCGCCGCAGAGGTCGCGCGCGAGTTGGGTTGTCCGCCCGAGGCGGCGCTCGGCAGCCTGTACGCCGACCTGCCGGCGCGGCAGAAGCTCGCCTCTTTCGACGAGCCGGACGCCGCCGAGCTGATCGACCGCTACAACCTCGCGCAGGCGCAGGCGCTGCTCTACCGCTCGGTGCGGATGCGCATCACCGTCAGGCCGCAAGCGCCGGACGGCTACCGCGCGCTCTTCGGCGCGATCAAGGCGCACCGGCTGATCCACACGATCAGCGGCTCGGCCGAGGCGGGCTATCGCGTCGAGTTGGACGGCCCGGTCTCGCTGTTCCACCGCTCGCAGAAGTACGGCGTGCAGATGGCCGTCTTCCTGCCCGACCTGCTCGCCTGCGCGGGCTGGTCGATGCGCGCCGAGATCAGCACGCGCCACGAGGCCGCCTTCTTCGAGTTGGATTCGGATCGCCACAACCTGCGGACGCGCGCGCCCGAGGCGTGGTCTTACGACGCGGGGCTGCGGGACAAGCTGCTCGAATCGTGGGGCCGCTTCGACACCGAGTGGGCGCTTGAGCCGTCGCGCGAGGTCGTCGCCGTCGGCGCGAGCGCCTTCATCCCCGACTTCGCGCTCCGCCACCCCGACGGGCAACTCTTGTTCATCGAACTATTAGGCTTCTGGACGCCCGAACACTTGGCCGCGCGCCTGCGCGAGCTGGAAGCGGCGGGCCTGCGAAACTTCCTGCTCGCCGCGTGGGAGGAGCTGCGCGGCAGCCGCGACCCGTTCGCGCGCGAAGACCCGCACGTCGTCCTCTTCAAGCGCACGCTCGACCCGGCCGCCGTCGAGTGGGCCGCCGAAAAGCTCGTCCGCTTTTACGCTCAGGCCGAAGCGGAGACCCGGCCGCCGACGCACGACTGAACAACGCGATGAAGACTTACAACCTGTGCCTGCTCGGCTTCGGCAACGTCGGCCGCGCGCTCGCGCGTCTGCTCGTCGAGAAGACGGACGAGTTGCGCGACGAGTTCCGGATAGGCTGGCGCGTCACCGGCGTCGCCGGCCGCCGGCTCGGCTGGCTGTGCGCGCCCGAAGGCTTCGCCGCCGGGGAACTGCTCGCGGGCGAAGTCGGCCAACGCGC
>DATCVD010000613.1:0-5244 GCA_036567125.1 Pyrinomonadaceae bacterium
GGCGCGCGCGGGCGGCCGCGACACCGAACATGAGCAGCCGACGCAGACCCAGATTCGCGACCCCGTTCACGCGCGCCCGCGCCGCGGCCTTCGCCAGAGTGGCCCGCGCCTTCAACTGGTTCCCGCCGACCACGCAGTTCGCCGTCAGCTTCATCATCCTCACGCTCGCCACGACGTTCCTGCTCGCGCGCTCGCGCACGCAGACGCCGGCCGACTACCGCGTGGGCGACATCGTCACCTCGAACGTCGTCGCTCCGGTTGACATGTCGGTCGAGGATCGGGCGGCGACCGCCGCGGCGCGCGGCGCGAACCCGGACGCGCCGGCCGTCGTCGTCCAAATCAAGCGCAATCAGGTGATCGCCCGCGCGGGCGAGCCGGTCTCGGCGCGGATGCTCGACGAGTTCGACGCCATCCGCAGCTACAGCCAGCGCGAGCGTTTGCCGCAGCACTTCCTCGGCCTCTTCTTCCTCGTCACGGCGCTCTACTTCGGCGCGTGGAAGTTCGTCGAGTTCCGCAGCCTCACGTCGTCGGGGCTGGCGCTGCCGCGCTCGCGCGCCTTCACGCTCGTCGCCTCGGCCATCATCATCGAGACGATGCTCATCCGCGTCGGCGTCGTGATGGCCGAGTCGGTCTCGATCTTCCGCGCCTCGCCGTGGAACGACGAGCTGCTCTGGACGCTCGCCATCCCGTTCGCCTCGGCCACGCTGCTCGTCGCCATCCTGATGGACGTGCAACTAGCGCTGACGGCCGGACTCATCACCGCGCTCTTCGCCGGGCTGCTCGCCCCGAACAACGCGATGCTCGTCGCCTGCTACTCGATGGTCTCGTCGTCGGCGGCCATCTTCGGCGCGGGCCGCTACCGCGAGCGGCAGTCCGTCACTGTCGCCGGCCTCACGGTCGCCGCCGTCAACGGGGTCGCGGCCGTCGCCGTGCTGTTCGCCGCGCAGAAGCCGCTCACGTTCGGCAACGTCATGCTCGCCTTGGGCTGCGGCGTCGCGGGCGGCGTGCTGACGACGATCTTCGCGGCCGGGATGCTGCCGGTCAACGAGTCGGTCTTCGGCATCCTGACGGACGTGAAGCTGCTCGAATTGTCGAACGCCGACATCCCCGTCCTCAGCCAGTTGGCCCTGCGCGCGCCGGGCACGAACCAGCACTCGCACGCCGTCGGGCAGTTGGCCGAGGAGGCGTGCCGCGCGATCAACGCGAACCCGCTGCTCGCGCGCATCGGCGCGCTCTACCACGACATCGGCAAGCTGGCCGCGCCGCACATGTTCGTCGAGAACCAGACGGGCGATAACCCGCACGACCGGCTGCGGCCGACCAACAGCGCGCGCATCATCACGAGCCACGTCACCTACGGCCTCAAGCTCGCCAAAGAGATCGGCCTGCCGCAGAAGATCGCTGACTTCATCCCGCAGCACCACGGCACGCGCACGCTCCACTACTTCCTGCGCAAGGCGCAGGCGCAGGCCGTCCACGGCGAGCCGGTCACGGAGGCCGAGTTCCGCTACCCCGGCCCGAAGCCGCAGTTCAAGGAGGCGGCCATCATGATGCTCGCGGACTCGTGCGAGGCCGCCGCCCGCTCGCTCGCCCGCCCCGACCCCGAAAACATCCGCTCCATCGTCGGCAAAATCTTCGACGCCATCGTCACCGACGGCCAACTCGACGAGTGCAACCTGACCCTGCGCGAGCTGACGAGCATCCGCGAGTCGATGGTCTCGTCGCTGACGGCCATCTACCACGCGCGCATCGACTACCCGGGCTTCAACCCGCCGCCCACCGGCATCACCTCGGCGCTCCCGCCGCTCCCGCCCGCCGCGCTCGACTCCGAAGAGCGCCACCTCGGCGTCACCTACGACAAGACCTCCGAGATTCCCATCAACCGCGGCGGCGAGGTCGAGGACGAAGCCATCGCGACCAAAGACAGGCAGTAGGCGGGGACGGGGAACGCTGAACGACGAGCCGACAGGCCGTCAGTCATCCGCGGTCAGTCATCAGTCGCCCGCGCTTCGCGATCTGACAAAGCTCACGCCGGACGGGCGCGCCGCCCCGTCACAAACAACGGACAACTGACAGTTTTAGAAAAGCTCGCGGAGCCTTTTGTAAGTCGCGGGGAGGTCTTCCGGCAGGACGCGCGTCTCGCCGACGACGGACATGAAGTTGGCGTCGCCGGCCCAGCGCGGCAGCGCGTGGAGGTGGACGTGGCCCGCCACGCCCGCGCCGGCCACGCGGCCCAAGTTCATGCCGAGGTTGAAGCCGTGGGGGCGGTACGCGTCGCGGAGCGCCGTCTGGGCGCGCTTCGCCAAGTCCATCAACTCGTCGGTCGTCTCCTTGTCGAGCGCATCGAGCGACGCCTCGTGCAGGTAGGGCGCGATCATGAGGTGGCCGCTGGTGTAGGGGTAGAGGTTGAGGACGACGTAGTTGCGCGCGGCGCGGTGGAGGACGAAGTTCTGCTCGTCCTCCTGTTCGTCGCGCGCGAGGCGGCAGAGGACGCAGGCCTCGCCGTCGGCCGTCTCTTCAGCGGCCGCGCCGCTGATGTATTGGTAGCGCCAAGGTGTCCACAGTCTGTCCACGATCTTTAGGGCGGGTTCTAGACGAGCGCGGTCACATGAGGGGGGGCGTCTGGCCGCCGTCGCCGCCGGGCGCGTCGGTCGGGGGGAGCGAGCCGGCCGCGTCCGCGCCGGGGGAGGACGCCGAAGGCTGCTCGTCAGACTCGTCGTTAATTAGCTCTTTGAGTTCCTTGCCGGGCTTGAAGTAGGGCACGCGCTTGGCGGGGATATCGACGGGCGCGCCGGTCTTCGGGTTGCGGCCGCGGCGCGCGCCGCGCTCGCGCACGCGGAAGCTCCCGAAGCCGCGCAGCTCGATCTTCTCGCCGCGGTTGAGGGTCTCGATGATGCTCTCGAAGACGAGTTCGACGAGCCGCTCGGCGTCCTTCTTCGTCAGCTCGGCCGCGCGCGCCACGTCCTCGACCAACTCAGCTTTCGTCATTTGAAACCTCGCAAGTGGGAACCGGCGGCCGCACAGGGCTTTCGGTTAAGAGTTAACGAAGTCGCCGCTAACTTTCAGCCGACGGATCGCAACAGTATCAGAAAACGTCCGCTCCCGACAAGGCCCAACCCGCACTCTGACAACAGCTTACGCGGACGCGCGAGCGCCGAGACGAAAAGCCGGAGGGCGGGAGTGAAGCAGTCGAACTTCACCCCCGCCCTCCGGCTTTTTAAGTTCGAGGCCGAACGTTAGCCTTCGCTCGTGCCTTCGTCCCTGCCTTCGCTGGCTCCCTCGCCGCCGCCTTCGGCCGCCTGCGCCGTCGCGCCGGGCTGCGACGCGTCGGCGCGAGGCTCGGACGCCGCAGTTTCAGACGCGGCAGGCTCCGAGGCAGCAGACTCAGGCGCGGCCGATTCGGCCGCAGCCCCCGCGGACGCAGTCGCCGCCGTCTCTTCGGCCTTCGGCTCTTCCGTTCTCCTGCCGAAGCCGAGGTTGGCGAGTTCGGCCAGAGAGGCCATGCCGCCCTTCGCCTCGGTCGAGTAGCTCTTCGTGTCCATGATCGGCTCGGCCGAGCTGGCAGCGCGGGCCGACAGACCGATCTTCCTTGTCTCAGGATCGATGCGCAGGATGCGGAACTCCATCTCCTGCCCGACCTGCGCCACGTCCTCCGGCTTCTCCACGCGCTCCTCCGAAAGCTCGGAGACGTGGCACAAGCCTTCCAGCCCGTCGGCCAACTCGACGAACGCGCCGAAGTTGGCGAAGCGCGAGATCTTCCCGTGCACCACGTCGCCGGGCCGGTGCTCGTGGACGAACTTGTCCCAAGAGCTCGGCTCGGTGTCCTTGATCGAGAGCGAGAGCCGGCGGTTCTCCGTGTCGATGTTCGTGACGACGGCGTCGATCTCCTGCCCCTTCTTCAAAGCCTCGCCGGGGTGCTTGATGCGCTTGTTCCAAGAGATGTCGGTGACGTGAACCAACCCGTCAACGCCCTCCTCGACCTCGATGAACGCGCCGAAGTCCGTGAGATTCCTGACGCGGCCCGTAACCCTCGTGCCGATCTGGTAACGCTCCCTGAGCGTGTCCCACGGGTTCGGCTGCACCTGCTTCATGCCGAGGCTGATGCGGCGGTTTTTGGGATCGACGCCGAGCACGACGGCCTCGACTTTGTCGCCGGGGTTGACGAGCTTCGACGGGTGCTTCATCCGCTTCGACCACGACATCTCGGAGACGTGCACCAGCCCCTCGATACCCGGTTCGAGTTCGACGAACGCGCCGTAGTCGGTGACAGACGCGACCACGCCCGCGACGCGGCTCTGGACGAGGTAACGCTCGTCGACCGACTCCCACGGGTCGGGCAGCAACTGCTTGTAGCCCAACGAGACGCGCTCGCGCTCCTTGTCGAACTTCAAGACCTTGACCTGCACGGTGTCGCCGACCTTGAACATGTCGCCGGGGTTCTGCAAGCGGCCCCACGACATGTCGGTGACGTGCAGCAGCCCGTCGATGCCGCCGAGGTCGACGAACGCGCCGTAGTCGGTCAGGTTCTTGATCTGGCCGTCGACGATGATGCCCTCTTCGAGGGCGTCGAGCGTCTCGCCCTTCTTGCCCGCGTTCTGCTCGTCGAGCAAAGCCTTGCGCGAGAGCACGACGTTCGAGCGCTTGCGGTTGAGCTTGATGACCTTCGCCTCGATCTCCTGATTGCGGTAGGTTTCGAGGTTGCGCACCGGGCGCGAGTCGATCTGCGAGCCGGGCAGGAAGGCCGCCACGCCGTCCACGTCCACGCGCACGCCGCCCTTGACGCGCTCGACGACGCGGCCGCGGACGGGCGTGCCGTCGCGGTAAGCCTTCTCAAGCTCGTCCCACGCGCGCATCCGCACGGCGTCGGCGCGCGAGAGGATTGGGACGCCCTCCTGCGACTCCATGTGCTTGACGAGCACCTCGACCTCGTCGCCGCGCTTGACCTGCAACTCGCCGTTCTCGGTGAACTCCTCGACGGGGACGAAGCCCTCCGACTTGAAGCCGAAGTCGATCATCACGCCGCGGTCGTTAACGCCGACGACCGTGCCCTTGACGACCGAGCCTTCCTGGAACTGCGCCTGCTCCTGCTCGTACTGGTCGAGGATCGCGCCGAAGTCGAAGCCGCCGCCGCCCCGGCCGTCGTCGTCGTCGTCGTCGGCCTGCTGCTGCTGAGAGCCTCTCTGAGCGGGAGCCTCTGCGGCGGCGGGCGCGGCAGCGCCTGCCGGCGAAGCGGTGGCGGGTTGC
>DATCVD010000614.1:0-2013 GCA_036567125.1 Pyrinomonadaceae bacterium
TTCAGCGCACGCCGACGCGCCCGCGCCCGCGCAGCCCGATGAGCCGCGCCGGGAAGACGCCGAAGTCTTCGACCTCCCAAGTGTTGCCGTCGCGCAGGCGCACCTGCGCGGCCGGGATGAACGTGCCCTCGCCCGCGCCGCGGCCGCGCAGGAACAGCTCGGCGTAGCCGAAGCGGTAGTCCTGCGAGCGGCGGCCGTAGCGCAGCTCGAAGAGGTCGAGGTTGCGCCGGAAGAGGACGATGATCCGCGTGCCGGTCTCGCCGCTCGGCGAGGCGATGATGGCGTTGGCCTCGACGCCGACGTTGTTGCCGACCTGTATGCGCCCGGCCTTCATGTCTTCAAGCTCGCGCAGCAGCGCGTCCTGCCCGCCGCGCTGGAGCGCCGAGTTGAGCCGCTGCACTTCGGCGTCGGAAGTGTAGCGGTCGATGATGAGGCGGAAGGGCAGCGTGCGCCCGCCTAGGCGGCCGCCGACGCCGACGACCGCCCCCGTCACGTTGCGCGGCGAGGCGCTGTCCTGCCCCAGCGTCCGGCCCGCCGGCAGCAGGAGCGACGCGGCCGCCGCGCAGCAGAGCGCGAGCGACAGACTGAAACGGTTTCTCCTCATCACGAGTGGCCTCCTCTGAAAAAAACTTTTGTGCCCGCGCGCCTCGCAGCCGCGCGCGGCGACGGCCCGACCCGCGCGAAGTTGACGGCCGGCCCGCCCCGTTTGACGAGGTGGGCAAGACCTGCTGAAAGCGAAGTCGAGCGCGGGGGAATGCAACAGGATATTAGCGTGCGGCGCGAAGGTCAGCACGCTCGCGTACCGTGAGCGCGAGCGCCATGATAGTTCGGGCGACTGTTTGAGCGCGCGGACTTCAAAGTCACCCGCCGAAACTGCCGCGCGCCTGACGCGAGGGGCATCGCCCGCAAACAGGCTTACAGTTTAAGCCCCCGCCACTCGCCGGACTGGATGAAGCTCGCCCAGTAGAACGGGTGGCTGCGATCCCCGGCCGTCGGCGGCGGCTGCTGGCCCGCCTGCCCGGCCAGCCCGCGCTGCGCGCCGGCCGCCTCCCGCGCGCCGCTCCTGAGCATCGACAGTTGCACCTGCCTGAGCGCCTCCGTCCGCCCCTCGCCCGCCTGCAAACGCTTGTAGTAGTCGATCATCAGATCGCGCGTCGCGTCGTCCGACACCTGCCACAGCGACATCACCTGACTCTCCGCGCCGGCGAGCACGAGCGCGCGGCGCAGCCCGTAGACGCCCTCGCCGTTCTCGACCTGCCCGACGCCCGTCTCGCAGGCCGAGAGCACGACCAGCTTCGTGCCCCAGAGGTCTAGCCCGGCCGCTTCGAGCGCGGTCAGCACGCCGTCCTCGCCGTCGGCCGCGCGGCCCGTGTTCGCGCCGGCGAGCGCCAGCCCGGAGCGCAGCAGCGGGTTCTCGCCAGCCGGCGCGGCGTCGCCCGCCACCGTGCCGCGAGTCAGTGCGACATCCGCGCGCGGCCTGTCGGGCAGGAAGAAGCCGTGCGTGGCGACGTGCAGCACGGACGGCCCGCTGACGGCTTTGAGCGCGCCCTCCGAGGCTTGCGCGCCCGTCAGGACTTTGACGCCGGGGACGGTCGCGCCGAGAGCGCGCGCCTCGCCTTCGGTGCCGGGCAGGCGCGAGAAGAGTGCGCCCGCGAAGTCGAGCGAGCGGCGGCCCTGCGCCGCCGGCGCGTTCGTGTTCTGCGCCGCGTCGGCACGCGGCGCGCCGAGATCGAAAGTCGGATCGGCGAGCACTAGAGCGCCCTGCCGGCTCTCGGCCTTCGCGGACAGTCGCAGCAGGTCGCGGCCGCTCGTCAGGTAAGTGATCGAGTAGTCCTCGACGAGGTGACGCTCTCGCTCGTCGACGAGCGCGCCGAACGGGATGAGATTGAGCGCGCCGTCGGGCGAGAGGAAGAGGCGGCGCGTGTCTCCGAGTTCCTTGCGCACGGGGCGCATGATCAACTCGTCCGCGGCGCGCGCGAGTCGGCGCGCGTCGGCGCGGCGCGGGTTCGAGAG
>DATCVD010000615.1:0-3762 GCA_036567125.1 Pyrinomonadaceae bacterium
TCCGGCGGCAAAGTTTTTGGGAGCGTCCTGCGCCGGCGGCAGCGCCCGCGCTGAAGCTCGTGACGAGCGAGCCGCGGGCTGCGGCGGCGGCGTCTCCGCGCGACGAGGGGGGCGGCGAGAGTTTCGGCTTGGCCGCGCAGCAGGCACCGCCGCGCGTCGATCCGAGTCCGAAGGTCGAAGTGAGCGCGCCGCGCGCGTCCGACTCGCTGGCCGAGCGCCTGAAGGATGGACTCGAAGCGCGCCGCAAACCGCTGCTCGCCATCGCGCTCGACGGCGCGTCGCGGGTCGCGCTCGACGGCGACGAGTTGCGGGTGGAGTTCCCGCCCGACGCGAAGCACCTGCGCGAGACGCTGGCGAAGGCGGACAACCAGAAGCTGCTGCGCGAGGTCTGCTGCGAGGTGGCGGGCCGGCAAGTCGGCGTGCAGATCGCGACGCGCGCCCCCGGCGACGCCGGGGGCGAGGCCGCCGCGGACGACGACGAGGCGCGGCGCGAGCAGCAGCGCCTGCGCGAGGCCGTCGAGAGCGACCCGAAGGTGCAAGACCTCCTGCGCACCTTCCGCGCGCAGATCGTCGACGTGCAGCGCACGGATCAGTCCCGAACAACTGACAACTGAGCGCGGACGACGGGCAGCCGCGCCGGCAGCCGGGCGCGGAAGACTGGTAGCGCCGCCGAACAAAGCGCGCGGCGCGCGCGTATAGTCTTCTCTGACGGAGGTGACTTGAGAATGCGCGATCCGTTTCTGGCCGGGCTGCTGAGTTTCATCGTGCCGGGCGTCGGGCAGCTGTACAACGGGCAAATTCTGGCGGGCATCCTGTGGCTGATCCTGACGCCGGGCTTCTGGATCGGCACGGGCGGCCTGCTCGGCTGGCTCTGCCACGTCATCGCGGCGTGGGCGGCCTACAGCTACGCGAGTTCGCACCGCGTCCGAGTCTGAAAAGCCGTAAAACGTAAATCGTGAATCGTGAATAGGGGAAGGCGTCGTCCTTCTTTCTATTCACGATTCACGATTTACGTTTTACGGCCTTTTACGATCTACGGCCTTTTACGATTTACGGCCTTCTTTTATCGCGTCGGGAGCAGGCGGCGGATCAGGTTGGAGAGGCGGTCGAAATCGACGGGCTTGGTCAGGTAGCCGTCGATGCCGGCGTCGTAGGCGGCGCGGCGGAAGCCGTCGGTCGAGAAGGCGGTCAGCGCGATGACGCGCACGTCTTTGAGCGTCGGGTTGTCGCGCAGTTGGCGCGTCGCGCCGAGGCCGTCGAGCGTGGGCATGCCGATGTCCATCAGGATCAGATCGGGGCGGCTCGCCAGCGCGAGCTTGATCGCCTCCTCGCCGTTCGAGGCGGTGATGACGCGGTAGCCGGCCTGCTGCAAGTGGAGGCTGATGAGGATCAGGTTGTCGGGCGTGTCGTCGACGACCATCAGCAGGAAGTCTTGGGCCGAGAACTCGCGCGTGTTGGCGCTCTGCGGGAGCGGGTTGGTTTCGGCCGGCGTGCGCGGGCGGGAAATCTGCCCGAAGTCGGGCGGCGGGGGCGCGGTGTCGCCGCCGCGGCCGCGGCTGCTGCTGACGGGCTCGTTCTCGGCCGTGTCGTCAACCTCGACGGGGCTGCCCGCGGGCGCGTCGAGTTCGGCCGTATCGCCCGCGCGCGGCGCGCGGAACTGGTAGCCGCAGTTAACGCAGAACCGCGCCATCTCCGCATTCTCTTGGCCGCACTCGGGGCAGTTCATTCGCTTCGGCTGACTTTCGACGGACTCTGATTCGGGGAAAAACGATTATCTCAGACCGCGCCGCGACTTAGCCAGCAGCGGCGCGGCCCGCCCGGTGCTCGCGGCGGAGAAAATTCGCCCTAGCGCGGCTCCGTCGGCGGCTTCTTGCTCGGCGGGGGGAGCGCGCGCGGGATGTCGTTGCCGGCGGGGAGTTCGGGCGCGCCGTCGCGGCCCGACTTCGAGCGGCGGAGCGCGGGCGGCAGTTTCAGTTTCGGGATCGAGACGGTGGCGACGGACGAATCCGTGCGCCGCAGGATCGCGCCGCCGCGCCCCGCGACCCACGCCTGCGTGCCGCCGCGGTAGGAGACGGCGAGCAGCGGCAGCGTCGCCGGCAGGGGCAGGGTCTCCCACGTCTCGCCGCCGTCGCGCGTGTGCAGCACGCGCCCCTGATCGCCGACGGCCAGCGCGTCCTTCACCGACGCGGCCGAGATGGCGAACAGGTTCAACTCGACGTTGGTCTCCAACTGCCTCCACTTCGCGCCCGCGTCGTCCGTCCGCATGACGAGCCCGCGCTGGCCGACGGCGAAGCCGCGCTTGGCGTCGGCGAACGTCACGTCGTAGAGCCACTCGCGCGCGTTCGTCTCGACGTACTTCCACGTCTCGCCGCCGTCCTCGGTGCGCAAGACCATGCCCATCGCGCCGACCGCGATGGCGCGCCGCGCGTCGGCGTAGGCCACGTCTTCGAGCCACGTGACGGTGTTCGAGGGCCGGCGCGTCCAAGTCCGCCCGCCGTCCGTCGTGCGCGCGACCGTGCCGCGCTCGCCGACGGCGAGGCCGCTCGACGCGTCGAAGAAGTGGACGCCGGAAAGCTCGGTGGTGAACTCGGTCTCGGCGCGCGCCCAGATCACGCCGCCGTTCTCCGTCCGCAGAATCGTCCCGCCCTCGCCGACGGCCCAGCCGCGCAGCTCGTCGACGAAGAAGACGTGCGCGAGGCGAACGTTGACGCCCGAGACCTGCTGCGTCCAGCGGCGGCCGCCCGAAGTGGTCGAGAGGATCCGCCCGCGCGAGCCGACGGCCCAGCCGCGCGAGCCGTCGAGGAAGAAGATGTCGGCGAGGTCTTCGCGCCCGCCCCCGGACAGCCTGCGCCATTCGAGGCCGCCGTTGTCGGTTCTCAGGATCAGCCCGTCCGCGCCCGCGGCCCACCCCGTCTCGGCGTCCGCGAAGTGGATGGCTTCGAGCCGCGGCGCGGTCTTGACGCTGACGGGCAGCCACGACGCGCCGCCGTCGGCCGTCGAGAGCACCGCGCCCTCCGAGCCGACGGCCCAGCCGTTGCGCTCGTCGGCGAAGAAGACGTTGCGCAGGTCGGGCCGCTGCTCGAAGATGTTGGCGCGCGACCACGTCTCGCCGCCGTCGTCCGTCTTCAGGATCAGGCCGGCGAAGCCGACGACGACGGCGCGCTGCGACCGGCCGGCGAACGAAGCGCCGGTCAGCGGAAGCTCGGCCCACTCGCCCTCAATCTCGTGCCGCTTCCACGTCTCGCCGCCGTCGCGCGTGGTCAGGAGCGTGCCCCGCGCGCCGACCGCCACGCCCGTCCGCTCGTCGCCGAACGAGACGGAGAACAGGTGCGCCGTGGTGCCCGACGCCTGCTCGCGCCAAGTGCGCCCGCCGTCCGTCGTGGCGATGATCCGCCCGTACGTCCCGACGGCCCAGCCCGTTTGCTGCCGCTCGCCCGCGAAGGCGACGCTCGACAGGTGATCCTTAACGTTCGTCTGGCGGAGCGTCCAGCGGTCGCCGCCGTCGTCCGTCGTCAAGACCGCGCCGCGCGCGCCGACGGCGACGGCCGCCTTCCGGTCGCGCACGAAGAGCCCGTAGAGCGGCGTGGAGACGGGCGAGTCCTGCGCGTCCCAGTCGAAGCCGCCGTCGTCGGTGCGCAGGATCACGCCGTCGTTGCCGACCGCCCAGCCGTGCCGCTTGTCGGCCGCGAAGCGGAGCGCGTGGATCAGGCTCCCCTGCGGCAGCGGGTTCTGCCACAGCCACCCGCGCCGCTGCGCCTCGAC
>DATCVD010000616.1:0-6354 GCA_036567125.1 Pyrinomonadaceae bacterium
CGCCGCGCGGCGAGCCGCGCCGCCTCGCGCCGGGCGAGACGGCCGAGGTGCGCTGGTCGGCCGACGAGTACGAGGGGATGTTGAGATTCCTCAAGACGAAGCACCCGCTCGCGGCCTACCGCAAAATGCGCGTCGATCTGCGCGAGGCGCGCTTCGAGGACGGCACGGTCTGGACGTTGGGCGGCCTCCACCGCATCGACCCGAACGATCCGCGCAAGTGGACTCGGATCGACGGGCCGCCGGCGCGCCCCAAGCCGTCGCCCGACCTGAAGGCGGGCGAGCGGATCGTCGAAGTCAGTTCGCGGGTGGCCGCGCCGCCGGACGACTCCGAGGCGATTTCCGTCACGGGGATCAAGGTCAACGGCCAGATCGTCACGCCCGGCCAGCCGTTCGCGGCCGGCGCGGACTGGCTGAGGACTTTGACCGTGCGCGTCAGGAACGACTCGGCGAAGCCGATCAGTTCGGTGGGCATCAGCTTCGGCCTCCCGGAGGCCAGCTACCGCGGCGGGGGCCTCGGCTTCAGGCTCGGCTACGGCGAGCGGAGGACGGGCCGCGAGACGGCCGCGCCCGCGACGAAGCCGCTGCCGCCCGGCGAGGAGGCCGAGTTGAGCCTGACGGGCGACGAGTATGAGATGAACCGGAACTTCGCGCAGCGGCGCGGCGGCGTCTCCGAGATCAGCCGCGTGAGCATCGGCGCGGCGTTCGTCACGTTCGCCGACGGCACGAAGGCAACCGTCTCCCGGCCCGCGCGCGCGCCGCGGCCCGCGACGCCCGGCGGCGCGAAATAGCGGGGCGACATTCCCGTGTCGCAACGTCAAACTCGCGCGCGCGGGCGCGACTTCACGCGCGCCGCGCGGCGGCAATTTTTTCTGGTGAAGATGCAGAACACGCTGACCGGCAACGTCCGCACGACGCTCGACATGATCAAGATCGAGCACACGCTCTTCGCGCTGCCCTTCGCCTTCCTCGGCGCGGTGCTCGCGGCGGGGGGGCTGCCCACCGCCCGCCAAACCTTCTGGATCACCGCGGCGATGGTCGGCGCGCGCTCGGCGGCGATGGCCTTCAACCGCATCGCCGACCGCCACATCGACGCCGCCAACCCGCGCACGCGCGCGCGCGCCATCCCCGCCGGCCTGCTCTCCGTCCGCTTCGCGTGGGCGTTCACCGTCGCGTCGGCCGCCCTCTTCCTCCTCGCCTCCGCGATGCTCAACCGCCTGACGCTCCTGCTCTCGCCCGTCGCGCTCGCCTCCGTCCTGCTCTACTCCTACGCCAAGCGCTTCACCGCGCTCTCGCACCTCGTCCTCGGCTGGTGCCTCGCCATCGCCCCGACGGGCGCGTGGATCGCCGTCCGCGGCGCGATTGACTCGCCCGCGCCGCTGCTGCTCTCGGCCGTCGTCATGCTCTGGACGGCCGGCTTCGACGTGCTCTACGCCTGTCAGGACTTCGACTTCGACCGCCGCGCCGGACTCCACTCGATACCGGCGCGCATCGGCGTCGCGCGCGCGCTGTGGGTCTCGCGCCTCCTCCACCTCCTCGCCTTCGCCGCGCTCGTCTGGCTCTACCTGCTGGCCCGACTCGGCCCCGTCGCGCTCGCGGGCGTCCTCGCCACCGGCGCGCTGCTCGTCTATCAACACTCGCTCGTGTCGGCCTCCGATCTCTCCCGGCTCAACGCGGCCTTCTTCACGACCAACGCCTTCGTCAGCGTCATCCTCCTCGCCACCTTCGGCGCGGCCGCGCTGCTCGGCTGAAGCGGCCGGATTAGCCGCGCCGCGCGTCACGATCTTAAAATTTCATACCTCGCCGCCCGCCCCGCGCGCCCCGCAGTTTGAATCCCGGCCGACGCGCACGTAACATCTACTCATGCAGTTCTCGCACGACCCCCGTTTGAACGAACTCGCTGCGAAAGTTGAAGCCGGCGAGCGGCTGACCTTTGAAGACGGCCTCGCGCTCTACGCGACCGACGACCTGCCGGCGCTCGGACGCCTCGCCGACTCAGTGCGCCGGCGACTGCACGGCCGCACCACCTACTTCAACGTCAACCGCCACTTCAACTACACGAACGTCTGCTACGCCGACTGCAAGTTCTGCGGCTTCTACCGCACGCCGCGCCAGCCCGACGCCTACACGCACAGCGTCGAGGAAGCGGTGCGTGTCGCGGGCGAGGCCGTCGCCGAGGGCGCGACCGAGCTGCACATCGTCGGCGGCCTGAACACCAAGCTCCCGTTCCGCTACTACACGGACTTGCTCTCAAGCCTCAAGCGCCAGCACCCGCGCCTGCACCTGAAAGCCTTCACGATGGTCGAACTCGATCACATGGCCGGCTTCTACAAGATGCCGGACGAGGACGTGATCGGGCAGTTGAAAGCCGCGGGGATGGACTCGTGCCCCGGCGGCGGCGCGGAGATTTTCCGCGAGCCGACGCGCTCGTCGATCTGCGCGCACAAGACGGACGCCGGCCGCTGGCTTGAGCTGTCCGGCAAAGTCCACGCCGCGGGCCTCAAGACGAACGCGACGATGCTCTACGGCCACGTCGAGTCCGTCGAGGATCGCGTCGATCACCTCGTCCGGCTGCGCGAGCAGCAGGACAGGTCAGGCGGCTTCCAGTGCTTCATCCCGCTCGCCTTCTACCCGCCGGGCACGAAGCTCGCGGACAGGCCCGGCCCTTCCGGCGTCGATTCTTTGAAGACGATGGCCGTCGCGCGCCTCCTGCTCGACAACTTCCCGCACGTCAAGGCCTACTGGGTGATGCTCGGCAAGCGCCTCGCGCAGGTCGCCCTCCACTACGGCGCGAACGACCTCGACGGCACGATCACCGAGGGCGGCGAGCTGACCGAAAGCTACTCGGTCGAGTCGAACAACGAGGTTAAGATGTCGAAGCCGGAGATCGCCGCGCTCATCGGCGACGCCGGCTTCGAGGCGGTCGAGCGCGACACGCTCTACCGCCCCGTCGAAGAACTGTCGGCCGCCTGAAGTCCGGCGCGCAAACGTTGCGGAGATGGACGAAAGATTAGTCTTCCTGATCTTCCCGGCCGTCGGGCTGCTGCTGTTAGTCATCGGCGTGATCGCGTGGGTGAGGACGCGGCGGTTCGTCGCGGAGTCTTTCCGGGTGACGGGGAGGGTCGTCGCGCTGTCCGCGCGCCGGGGGCACAAGGGCGGCACGACCTACTCGCCCGTCGTCAAGTTCGCGACGCGCGAGGGCGCGATCAGGCAGTTCACCGATCCCGTTTCGAGCCGCCCGGCGGGCTACAGCGTCGGGCAACAGGTCGAGGTGCTCTACCACTACCGGGATCACGACCGCGCGCGGCTCGCTTCGACCTTCCGCCTCTACTTCGTCCCCGTGCTGCTCGGCTTCATGGGGCTAATCTTCACCGGCGTCGGCGCGGTCGTCGCGCTGTCGGCCTTCGGAGCGACTGACCCGCGTTGGTAGGAGAGATTAAAACGGCCGCCCGCTTCGACAGCCGCGTGGCGGACTACGCGGCCTACCGCCCCGGCTACCCGCCCGAGCTGATCGCGTTCCTGCGCGGCGAGCTGGGCCTCGGCCCCGGAGCGGCCGTCGCGGACGTGGGTTCGGGCACGGGGATTCTTTCGGAACTGTTCCTGCGCGAGGGCTGCCGGGTCTTCGCCGTCGAGCCGAACGCGGCGATGCGCGAGGCGGCCGAGGCCGCGCTCGGCCGCGACCCGAACTTCACGAGCGTCGCCGGCACGGCCGAGGCGACGACGCTCGCCGACGCCTCGGTCGATTTCGCCGCGGCCGCGCAGGCCTTCCACTGGTTCGACGCGGAGAGAGCGCGCGCCGAGTTCCGCCGCATCCTGCGGCCGCGGGGCCGGGCCGTCGTCGTCTGGAACAACCGGCGGCTCGACGCGACCGCGTTCCTGCGCGACTACGAGAAATTGCTGCGCGACTTCGGCACGGACTACGCGCAGGTCGCGGCCACGTACGGCGACGAGAACAGCCTCCGAAAATTTTTCACGTCCGGCTACGGCATGAAACGGTTCGACAACTTCCAACTGTTCGACTTCGACGGACTAAAAGGCAGGTTGCTCTCGGCCTCTTACGCCCCGCTCGCCGGCCACCCGTCGCACGAGCCGATGCTCGCGGAGTTGCGCCGCGTCTTCGACGCGCACCAGCAGGCGGGCCGCGTCCGCGTCGAGTACGACACGGACGTTTACTACGGGAAGCTATTAGCCGTTAGCCATTAGCTTTTAGCCGGAGCAAGACAGCCGGCAGCTTCCTTTTTGACCTCGGTTTCTGGTTCTTGGTTTTGCTAACAGCTAAGAGCTAACAGCTTCATCCCGCTCCTTAATCCGAAGGGAAGAATTTTTAAAACCATGGCAGCCACAGCCCGCCCGCCAGCGCGCACCATCACCGTCGCCCACTCGCCCGACTCCGACGACGCCTTCATGTTCTACGGCCTCTCGACGGGCAAGCTCGACACCGGCGATCTCAAATTCGAGCACGTCCTCGAAGACATCCAGACCTTGAACGAGAAGGCCGCGCGCGGCGTCTACGAGGTGACGGCCATCAGCTTCCACGCCTACGCCTACGTCGCAGACAAGTACGCGCTGCTGCCGCACGGCGCGTCGATTGGCGACAACTACGGCCCCGTCGTCGTCTCGCGCGAGCCGCACGGGCCGGAGGACTTGTCGCGGCTCAAAGTCGCCGTCCCCGGCGAGTTGACCAGCGCCTTCCTCGCGCTCCGCATCTTCCGGCCCGACTTCGCTTACGAGGTCGTGCCCTTCGACCGGATCATCGACGCGGTGCGGGAGGGGCGGGCCGACGCCGGCCTGCTCATCCACGAGGGCCAACTCTTCTACCACGAGCTGGGCCTGCACAAGGTCTTAGACCTCGGCGAGTGGTGGCACGACCGGACGGGCCTGCCGCTGCCGATGGGCGGCAACGTCATCCGCCGCGACCTCGGCGCGGAAGTGATCAAACAGGTCTCGCGCTGCCTGCACGCCTCGATCCGCTACTCGCTCGACCACCGCGAGGACGCGCTCCGCTACGCGATGCAGTTCGCGCGCGACATGGACACCGAGACGGCCGACCGCTTCGTCGCCATGTGGGTCAACGACCTGACGCTCGACTACACGGCGCGCGGCCGGGAAGCCGTCCAGCGCCTCCTCGACGAGGGCGCGCGCTCCGGCGTCATCCCCCGCCGCGTCGAGGTGGAATTCGTCGGGGAGTGAAGCGGCGGGCGGCGGGCGGCGAGCAGTAACAGCGAAAGCAACTGCGGGCCGCGCGTCCCCCCTTTCTGCCCGCCGCACGCCGCACGCCGCCCACTTTCCTCTGGCAACAGCCGCGGCGGCCGGCGCATCTCAACAGTTCCCGTGTGGGTCGCGTCGCCGGGTGGTTTGCGCGCCCCGCGGGCCGTCCCCGTTAAGCCGAAAATAGAGTTATGAAACGATCCAGCTACTTCCCCGCCCTGTCGGCCGCGCTGCTCGTCTCGCTCGCGTTCGCCGCCCCGGCGGCGCGCGTCGCCGGGCAGCAGCAGCAGGCGTCGGCCGCCGCGCCGTCTTCCGCGCCGGCCGGCATCGACACGCAGCGCGTCATCAACGCCTTCGTCGCCAAAGAGGTCGAGTTCCGCCAAGCGCTGACGCAGTACGGCTTCAAGCGCGACGCCGTCGTGCAGACCATCGGGATGGGCGGCCAGATTTCGGGCGAGTACCGCCGCACCTCGAACTTCACGTTCGGCGACGACGGCCGCCGCTTCGAGCGCGTCACCTTCGCGCCGATGTCGTCGCTCAAAGAGATCAGCATTACGCCCGAAGACATCGAAGACCTGAGCGGCGTGCAGACGTTCGCGCTCGAACCGTCGAACGTGCACCTCTACAACATCAGCTACGCCGGGCAGGAGCGCATCGACGAGCTAGACCTCTACATCTTCGACATCAGCCCGAAGGTGTTGCCGAACCCGAAGACCAAGCAGCGCATGTTTCAGGGGCGCGTCTGGGTGGACAAGCAGGACTTGCAGATCGTCAAGGTGCGCGGCAAGGGCGTGCCCGAAGACAAGGACAACAAGTACCCGACCTTCGAGACCTACCGCGAGAACATCGACGGCCGCTACTGGTTCCCGACCTACACCTTCGCCGACGAGAAGCTGACGTTCGGTAGCGGCTTCGTCGTCCACGTCCGCATGCGGATCAAGTTCACCGAGTACGCGCGCGCGCGCGCCACCAGCAAGATCATCGAAGAGGGCGACCCCGGCGACGTGCCCCCCGAAGCGAAGCCGACTCCGACTCCGACTCCGCAGCGCAAGCCCTGAAGTTAACTTAAGCCACTACTCGGAAAGCGGCGCGGCCGCGAGTCGATGACGCTCGCGGCCGCGCCGCTTTCTCTCGTCGCGCCGCCGCCGG
>DATCVD010000617.1:0-5994 GCA_036567125.1 Pyrinomonadaceae bacterium
CGGCGCCGACGGTGCGTAGGATGCCGCGGCCGGGCGGGTCGTGTTTCGCGCGCCACAACTCTCGACCCGAGCGCGCGTCGAAGCCGGCGATCTCGTCGCGGCCGCCGACGACCGCCTCGCCGCGCTCGTTGATGACGACGAAGGCGGCGCGCTCGACACGGTGCGAGACCTTCGCGCGCCGCTTGCCCGTGCGCGCGTCGATGAAGATCAGATCGTCGCGGTCGGAGGCGAGCACGGTGTCGGGGTCGGGCAGCGCGAGGTTGGTGAGCCCCCTGTCAGCGCCCTTGTAGCGCCAGAGCGTCTTGCCGGTCGCGGCGTCAATCGCGCTCACGCCGTAGGGGCCGCGCCCTTCGAGTTCGCCGTCCTTGAGGCGGACGAACTGCCCGCCCGTGCGGACGTAGAGCACTTGCCCCGCGAGCATCATTTCGGGCGTCACGCCGAGGTCTTTCGCCTCCCACACTTCCTCGCCGTTCGCGCGCGAGACGGCGCGCACGCGCCCGCGCCCCGAGGTGAAGACGTAGCCCTCGCCGACGACCGCGTCGGCCTCCGTCAGCGCGAGGCCGTCCTCGTTGACGCGGAACTTCTCGCGCTGGCGCTCGCGGCCCGAGCGCGCGTCGAGCGAGGTCGTGCCCTCGTAAAACAGGTAGAGCCGGCCGTCGAGGAAGGCGGGCGGGCGGTAGTTGTTGAGCGTGTAGGAGACCTTCTCGTCCGAGTCCTCGCCGCGCCACTCGGCGGGCATCAGCTCGATCTCGGATTCGAGCTTGTGCTCCCACAGCTCGCGCCCCGTCGAGAGTTCGAGGACGTGGACGGTGGGCTTGCGCTTGAACCCCGAGCGCGCGCGCTCCCGCGCGTCGCGCAGCGTGACGACCGCGAGCAGGCCCGCCTCGGTGTCCACGGCCATCTGCGCCACGCCCCCGCGCACGCGCTCGCTGCGCCAGAGGGTCGCGCCCGTCAGCACGTCCACGGCTTCGAGCTGCGAGCGGTCGCCGCGCTCGTAGGACGCGAGCAGAAAGTCCGTGCCGGGCACGGGCGCGACGTCCCCTTCGTCGAAGCGCGCGCCCTTGCGCCGCCAGAGCACCTCGCCCGTCTCGCCGTCGACCGCGTAGAGCGACCGCTCCGTGCCCGCGACGACGACGCCCAGCTCCGTCTGCTGGTAGAAGCGCACGTCGCCGTCGAGTTTTGTCTCCCACGCGGGCGCGGCCGACGCGGGCGACGACAGCAGCGCGACGAGAACAACCGCCGCGGGCAGAAGCCGGCGCGCGCGGGCGAAGACGAAAGCGTTTGTGATCATGGCTGGCTACTTCGGGCGGTCAGAAGGTTTACAACGCGGGGAGGCGTGACAAAGTCTAACTCAGGCCGGCCCGTTTTGCATTCACGCCGGCCGCGCCCGGCGATGTTATAATGGCGGCGTCGCCGAGTTCGGTATAACCCAATTCACATCGAAAGGCCCTTCCATGATTCGTAAGCTGTCCCGTCTGCTCGTCGCCCCGCTGCTGACTGTTTTCTTCCTGATCGCGTCGAGCGATTCGACCGTGGCGCAGAAGGCCTGCTTCACGCGCGAGGCGCGCGAGGCGGCCGAGCGCACCGCGAAGGTCTGGCAGGAGCCCGACCCCAACTACGATCCCGTCCTCGGCTACAACACGGGGGAGGGGCCGCGCAAGGGCGCGCCCGAGGTGGACGAGAACGGCGTCGGGAAGCCCTTCAAGTGCGTCGCCAACAAAGACCCGAACAAGGGCGCGGGCACGACGCCGAAGTTCCACTGCTCGGTCGAGGGCGTGACGGAGGACGACGGCGATCTCGTCCGCTACAAGATCAAGCCGCACTTCAAGGGGCAGTCGCGCGACAAGCGCAACGGCGAAATCTACGGCGAGTTCCTCTCCTCGCGCTTCTCGAAGGCGCTCGGCTTCTTCGCCGACGACTCGTGGGTGGCCGACGTGACCTGCCCCGACTGCCAGAAGAGCCTGACGACCGGCTTTCAGGGCGCGCCGTGGTCGCCCTTCCAGCCGGCCGCCGGCATCGAGCTGCACATCGGCCGCGGCGTCGACGTGGACTGCAACAACAAGGACGGGGCCGGCATAGCCGAGGCGCTCGCCGGCCTGCTGCGCGCCGGCGCGCCGCGCGCCGAGATCGACGCCTTCAAAATCTGGCTCGGCTTCATCGACCACGGCGACACCAAGACCGACAACCAGAAGTTCGCCTGCCTCGACTCGGAGAAGAACCCCGACGGCACGCGCACCTGCAAGGAGGGCCGGTACATCTACTACGTCAGCGACATGGGATCGACGTGGGGCTTCTCCTCTTCGAGCGAGAGCAAGGCGCGGCTCGACCGCTGGAAGGGCAAAGACCCGCTGAAGGCCGAGGGCGGGCGCTGCACCGCGACGGCCAAGAGCGTCGGCGACGCGAGCATCAGCGAGGCGGGCCGCAAGCTGCTCGCCGACAACCTGCAACGCCTGCTCGACGCCGAGAAGGAGAACGGCCTCATCACGCGCGTCTTCCGCGCCTCGCGCAACCACGAGCGCGACCAGCCGGCCGAGGCTTGGACGGCCGAGTTCGTCCGCAAGGCCCAGACGATCATCGACGCGCGCTGCAACTGAAGCGGCTCGGTCGTGAAGTGAGCCGTTACCGGCCGGTCGTGAAACGGGCGCGAAGCTGCCGCTGCTCGCCGCGCGCGGGTCTGCCGGCACGCGCCCGTGAAGCGTGCCGGGTCGCCTTCCGCTTCGCGCCCCGCGAGACGTGAGAAGAATCCTGATCATCGGGCCGGGCGGCGCGGGCAAATCGACGCTGGCCCGGCGGCTCGGCGCGCGACTCGGCCTCGAAGTCTTACACCTCGACAAGTTCTACTGGCGGCCGGGCTGGGTCGAGCCTGCGCGCGACGAGTGGCTGAAGACGGTCGCGGAGCTGACCGCGCGCGACTCGTGGATCATGGACGGCAACTACTCCGGCTCGCTCGACCTGCGGCTCGCGCGCTCGGACACCGTCGTCTTCCTCGACCTGCCGCGCCGCGTCTGCCTGTGGCGGATCGCCCGCCGGCGGATCAGTTACCGCGCGGCGGCGCGGCCCGACATGGCCGCGGGCTGCCACGAAGTGCTGACGCTGAAATTCGCCCGCTGGGTGTGGGACTACCCGCGCAGGTCGCGGCCGAAGGTGCTCGCGCGCCTCGCCGCGGCCGGCGACGGGAGGCGGATCATCCGGCTGCGCTCGCGGCGCGAGGTCGAGCAGTTTCTCGCCGCGCCTAACAAATGGACGGAGCAATCGGCGGACTGAGGGCGCGGGCGGGCGGAGGCGCGCGGGCGAATTGATCTTCGCCCCCCGCGGATCGCTTCGCCGCCGGGGGTTTGATCCGCGTCTGTTGCGAGATCGATCTGCGCCGCTTTGACAGGGCCGGGGCTACGCAGTAAGTTTAGGTCAAGCACTTTTACAATCGGGAAGGGACTAATAAGCAAGCATGGCGAAGAGTGGTCACAAGGGGATCAGCAGGATCGACTGCCCGGAGCGCAAGACGGTCGGCTGGTACGTCAGGGTCAGGCTCGGCAACGTCACGAAATCGAAGTTCTTCAGCGACAGTAAGCACGGAGGGAAAGAGGCGGCCTTAGGGCGCGCGGTCGAGTGCCGCGACGAGATGGAGACGGAACTCGGCAAGCCGCGCACGGACTGGGTCGTCGTCGGCAAGAACCCGCGCAACCGCAGCGGCGTGGTCGGCGTGCGCCGCACGGTCAAGAAGCACAAGGGCAAGGACGGCCGCGTCTACGAGAACGAGGTTTACGAAGTCTCCTGGAACGCGGGCCGCGAGCAGCGCGGGCGCACGAGCGTGTCGATCCGCAAGTACGGCGAGCTGCGCGCGTTCAGGATGGCCTGCGCGATCAGGCGCGAGAAGGAGCGGCTGATCTACGGCGAGGCCGTCGTGAGCAAGTGGGCCAAGGCGGTCGGCAAGGTCTGCGCCGCGTGACGCGCGCGCGCGCCGCACGGCGGCGGCCGCGGGGGCTGTAGTTGAACTCCGATGAAATCCAGTTGACGGTCGTCGCGCTGGCGGCGACCGTCGGCCTCATCGTCGGCGCGACGGCCTTCGCCCTCTGGCTGAGGACGAAGATCGTCTGGTCGCCGGTCGGGAGACTCCTCGTCAGGCTCGGCCGCGCGGAGGCGAACGGCACGGTCAAAGACCTGCGTGCCGGGCGGCCCTACGTCGTCGTCCAAAGTTTCACCGACTACCACGGCGGCCGCTTCGAGGCCGGCGAGCGACTGACCTTCAGGAGGTGGGACTACGTGCCCTACCACGACGGCTACGTCGTGGAGTTCGAGGAGCGCGCCGCTCACCTGCACGGGGAGCAGAACGCCGACGTGCTCGTGAGAATCTGGGCCTACGTCGAACCCGCCCGGCGTTAACGGCGGGCGGCAAAAAAAGAAAGGCCGTCGCGCGCAAGCGCGACGGCCTTTTCAATTAGCGGATCGCCGCGCGCCGTCAGCCGAGCACGCCGCGGAACTTTCGCGCGTCGGCCGTGTAGCGCGGGAAGACCTGCGCGAGGTCGGACGCGCCGAGGTGTTTGCGGGCGACTTCACCGAACACGTCGCGGAAGTCGGTGGTGAGCGCCAGATCGCGGCCCTCGTGGAGTTTGTCGGCCGCCAGCCCCGGCCAGTCGCCGTGAACTTTCCCGCCGCGCACCGGGCCGCCGACAACGAACATCGCGTTGGCGTGGCCGTGATCCGTCCCGCGGTTGCCGTTCTCGCGCGCCGTGCGGCCGAACTCCGACATCGTCAGGACGATCACGTCGTCCATGCGCGCCGGGCCGAGGTCTGTGTAGAGCGCCGCGATCCCGGCTCCGAACTCGGTCAGCCGCGCGGCGAGTTGGCCGCGCGCGCCGCCCTGATTCGTGTGCGTGTCCCACCCGTTCACGTCCGTGAACGCGACTTCCAGCCCGACGCCGGCCTTGATGAGCTGCGCGATCTGCAACAGGGCGTTGCCGTAGGGCGTGCGCGGGTACTGCGCGCCGTTCTCGGGCTGGTACTGCGCCGGGTTGACGCGCTGCAAAAAGTTGATCGCCTCGAAGGTCTCCTTGCCCGTGCCGCGCAGCGCCTCCGTCGCGGCCTGCTCGTAGATGTCCTCGAAGCCGCCCTGCACGACCTGCGACTGCCGGCCGGCGCGGACGGCGAAGTCGCGGAGGTTGGCGATGGCGAGCGCGGAAGCTTTGCCCTGCATCGCGCGCGGCAGGTTCTGCGTGAAGGAGACGGCGCGGAACGGCGTGGCCCGCGGGTCGGGGCGCGCCTGCACGGCGCGGTTGAGCCAGCCGTCCTGCGTCGATTTCACGCCGGGCGTGCCCGATTCCATGTAGTCCTGCGCGTCGAAGTGCGAGCGCGTCGCGTCGGGCGAGCCGGCGGCGTGGACGACCGCCAGACGCTTCGCGTCCCAGATCGGCTTCAGGCCCGCGAGCGCCGGGTGCAGGCCGAAGAAGCCGTCGAGATCGACGGCCGACTCGCCCGCCGCGCCTCTTCCGGGCCGCGCGATGGCGATGGCCGGACGCCACCCGTAGTAATCCTTGTCGCCGTGCGGCACGACCATGTTGAGGCCGTCCGCCGCGCCGCGCTGGAAGATGGCGACGAGCGTCTTGCGCCTCCCGACGCCGGCGGCCCCCGGCGCTTGCGCCAGCACCGCGCGCCCGAGGAACGACGGCACGCCCACGCCCGCGCCCACACTCGCCAGCGCCACGCCGCCCGACTTCAAAAAGAATCTGCGATTCATCTCAACACCCCTAGAAGCTGTTAGCGATTAGCCGTTAGCCGTTAGCCGGAATGGATCGGCTTTCAGTTCCTGCAATCAGCCTATGCTTTTGGTTTTGCTAACAGCTAACAGCTAACAGCTAACAGCTTTTCTCACTGCCGTTGAAACTCCGGCGAGCCGAGGATGAGCGCGGCGACGCGCGCGACCTCCGAGACGGGCGCGTTGTCGGCGACGAGTTGCCGTCCCTCCTGCCCCGCGAAGTGCAGGTCATGAGCGAGAAAGCG
>DATCVD010000618.1:0-8439 GCA_036567125.1 Pyrinomonadaceae bacterium
GCCGCCGGGCCGGCGCGAGTTTTGAAAGACTGGCCGCGCGGGGCCGGACGCGGCGCGCAGGTTCGCGCGCGCGGGCCTTAACGCTTCGGCGCTTTGCGCGACGAGTTCCCCCCCCCCTCTGAGCGGATGTAACGAACTCGCAAACTTCTCAAGTCTGCTTCAGACGGGCCGGGGCGAGTAAAAACCCGCGATTTCTCAGGAAAATCGCGGGTTTTATTTTCTCCGCCCGGCTCAAGTTTTTCTCAACTCCCGACCTTTATTTTCTCACACGATCAAAGTCAACGCCTTCGCCGCGCGCTTCGCGGCCGGCAACTGAAAAAGCCGTGAGGCGTGACGGGTCGGCGGCGACAGGAGGAAGGCCGCGGCGCGCGATTCCCGCGGGCGGCGGGCGCGGGCGGCCTCTCGAAAAGGAGTTACGGAGATGACACACGACCTCGCAAACACACGGCGCGGCATCCCGCGCGGCGGGCTGAGAGGGCCGGCCACGCCCGTCTCAAACTTCTCCACGACTGCCAAGGCGCGGCCCGCCGTCATGCGCGGCCGCGCCGGCGCTTCGCCGTCCGTTGAGACGGACGGCATCGGGTAGCGGGCTGGCCGCCTTCGGGCGGAGGCCACGCGAGGGGAACCCCTCGTCGCCAAGTCGGGGGCGGCGGGGGGCTTCCTTTTTTGGGAGCTGTTAGCTCTTAGCCGTTAGCTGTTAGCTGTTAGCTAAAACGGAAGACGGAAGGCAGAAAGCGGAAGGCAGTCAAGACGGAGCGCACTCGCCCTGACTCTGGCGTGCCTTCTGCCCAGTGCTTTCTGCCTTCAGGCTAACAGCTAACAGCTAACAGCTAATCGCTAACAGCTTCTTTCATTGCATTTTCATTGCATTTCGCGGTTCAGGTCGGGCGGGGCCGATTCCTCAAGTCATCCTCAAGTTTGGCTCAAGCCGCGGTTGGTACTCTCCGCCCGTGTTCGTGAGTTAGCCGTCGAAGCAAACATTTTCCACCAACCGACTTGAGGAGAGACAAAGAGATGCGCAGGCCGAGATTGCTCACCATCCTGACCGTCGTCGCCGTCGCCGTGGCGATGCTCCTGACGACCGTTTCCGTGCCCACGTCGACCGCGTCGGCCACCGCCTCGGCCGTCAAGCCGAAAGCCCCGTTGGCGCTCTACGGCCGCCCGGCCCCGAACTTCGACCTGAACCTCTCGCAGAATCTGGCCGCCGCGCGCCAAGCCACCGAGGCGCAGCTCTCGGCCGTCGAGACGCTCAAGGCCAACTCCGGCGGGTCGAACGCGACCGTGCGCTGGAACGCCTTCGGCGGCTCGCCCGACGTGGTGATGAACTTCGCCAGCGCGCCCTTCGCGGGCAGCGCGGAGGACGCCGGCCGCGCCTTCATCGAGCAGAACGCGGCCGCCTTCGGCGTCACGAACCCGGCCGAGCTGCGGCTCGTCCGCAACCAGCCCGCGCTCGGCGGCACGCTCCTGCGCTTCCAGCAGACTTACAACGGCATCGACGTGAAGGACGGCGGCGTCGGCCTCGTCCTCAACGGCAGCAATCAGGTCATCATGGCGTCGGGGCCGCACTTCCGCGACGTGAACGTCGACACCAACCCGACGCTCACGGCCGATCAGGCGAAGGCCGCCGCCGCCGCCGACCTCGCGCGCTTCTCCGTCTCGCTCCCGTCCTACATCACCGACCTTCTCAAGACCGGCCTCGCCAGCATCGCCAAGCAGACGGCGGTCGTCAACGGCCTTGAGCCGAAGCTCGGCATCTACCCGACGGCCGACGGCTACCGCCTCGTGTGGAAGGTCGCCAAGTATTCCGAGAACCCGTTCGGCCTCTACCTCGTCTCGGTCGACGCGCACACGGGCGAGGTGGTCGCGCGCAAAGACTTCGTCAACTTCCAGCAGGCCCCGCTGCCCTTCACCGCCGACATCTACCCGAAGTACCCGACGATCACGCCGGAGCTGAAGGATCAGTCGAAGATCAGCGTCGACGCCAACGGCGTCCCGCTCGGTCAGGAGCGCGTCAAGCTCCGCTCCTTCGACGCGACGAACGTCGTGACGGGCGTCAACGGCACGCTGACCGGCACGCACGCGCTCGTCAACAACGCGCTCGCCACCAAGCTCCCGTTCGCGCAGGCCGCGACGGGCACGTGGCACTTCCGCCACGACAACCCGGCCGGCTTCGAGGCGCGCACGAACGAGGAAGTCCACTACGGCCCGGCGGCCGAGCCGGCCGAGCATCAGGACGAGATCAACGCCTTCTTCTTCGTCACGTACCTCTTGGAATACGTCGACTACCTGCACGTCGCGGGCGACTCGGTCAACAACCGCCTCGGCCAGGGCAGCTTCCCCGACGAATACCCGAACAAGACGATCCCGCTCCCGGCGACCGTCCACATCCCGAACGTCATCATCGCGCTCGACGCCGCGGAGGGCAGGCTGCCCTCGCCGACCGACCCGGCGCTCGTCGATAAAGTCCTCGGCCTCGACAACGCCTTGGCGTTCAACCTGACCTCGCTCGTCGAAGCCCTGACCGGCTCGAAGTCGCCCGTCGTCGTCAACCCGACCGTCTACGGCCACGGCTACCTCTTGAACGACCTCGCGCTCGAAGGAACCGTCCCGTACCACGAAGGGATGCACGCCATCACCAGCCCCATCGCGGGCCTCGAAGGCGACCCCGAAGGCAGCGCCCTGAACGAAGGTCAGGCCGACATGTGGGCCTTCACGATCACCGACAACCCGTCCTTGGGCGACTACGTCGTCAACGCCAAGCTCTTCCGCCAGCGCGCGCGCGACCTCGGCCGCGACCCCGACTCCATCGCCTACATCCGCTCGGCGCGCTCGACCTTGAAGTACTCCGACATCGGCACGCTCGGCGCGGGCGAGTTCGAGGAGCACTACGACGGCGAGATTTACATGTCCACGATGTGGGACGTGCGCGAGATGCTCAACCGCGTGTACCCGTCGAAGTCCACCTACAAGCGCCCGGCCGCCATCGACGGCTCGCCGACCAAGGCGATCTCGAAGGGCACGGAGATTTTCGAGCGCATCTTCCTCGGCTCGATGTACGTGCTCGGCACGACCGCGCCCGACACGATGGTCAAGTCGCGCGACGCGATGCTCGTCGCCGACCAGATGCTCTACCCGGCCGACGCGACCGATGCGAGCGCGCCCGGCATGCACCGCGCGCTCATCGAGCAGATCTTCGCCGCGCACGAGTTGGGCGTCAACGCCCTCGAAGTCACCGGGGGCCGCGCCACCGTCTCGACGCAGGTCACGCCGTTCACCGGCGATCAGGACGCGCCGGCCGCGCCGCAGAACGTCTCGGTCGCGCCCGCCTCGGCCAAGACCAACCGCGTCGCGTGGGACGCCGTGCCCGGCGCGGTCGCCTACGAGGTGCTGAAGCGCAAGACCGCGCTCGCGAACAAGCGCGAGACGAACGGCAAGCGCGAGTTCGCCGACGGCGACGCCTCGACCACCGGCTTCCGCCACGTCGCTTTCGTCTCCGGCACCGAGACCTCCTACGAGGATCGCGGGCCCGTCCACGAGGTCTTCGCGCCCGCCGGCCTGAAAGACTTGTTCGACAGCGAGTACGTCGTCCGCGCCGTCGCGGTCAACCAGTCGAAGCAGCTCGGCTTCTCGGCGCTCTCCGGCTCGTCGCGCCCCGTGCTCGTCACGCAGGACGTGACGGCGGCCATCGACACGGCCATCTCGAACGTCTCGTTCGCGGGCGGCGTCTTCTCCTTCGACCAGCGTTTGAAGAACGCGCGCGGCGCGAACTCGACCGACAAGACGATCTACGCGCCCGTCAACTTCCAGATCGTCTCGATCTCCGACCCGACCGTGACGGTCAAGAACGGCGACGCGGGCAACACCTTCGTCTTCAACCAGTCGCTCGCGCTCGGCCAGACCTCGGCGGCCAAGCGGTTCGAGTTCAACGACCCGCAGGCCCGCATGTTCAGCTTCGACGCGGTCATCACGGCCAAAGCCTACGGCGGCTCGACGACGGGGTCGGGCAGTCAGGCGGGCGACGGCACGTCGAACCCGCCCGCGCCCCAGACCTACTCGGTCTTCCGCGAGCAGTTCGCCGGCACGCTCCCCTTGGGCGACCCGACGGGCCTGACGCACGGCGCCGGCCTCGTCAAGGAGGACCACTTCGCCGACCCGGCTTTCAAGGGCATCACCTACGCCGACGTGGAGGTGACGACCAAGTCGGACGCCCTCATCCTCGACGCGACGCTCGCTTCGACCGCCGCCGTGGACATGGACTTCGAGCTGCGCACCGCCGACGGCCAGTTGATCATGCGCTCCGCGGGCGCGACGGCTGCCGAGCGGGTCTCGGCGGCCGTGCAGCCGAACACTCGCTACATCCTGCGCGTCATCGGCTGGGCGAACGGCCCGGCGGACTACCGCATCACCAGCACCCAACTGCTGCCGCAAGGCTCGCCGAACGAGAACGCGGGCCAGATCACGCCGGTGGGCGAGACCGGCAGCACGGGCGCGATGCCCGCGGCCGGCACGGCGCGCCGGCTGGTGCGCTTCACCGTCAACCCGCTGACGCGCTCGGTCACCTTCAAGCTCCTCTAACGGGGCGCGGCCGTGAATCGTGAATCGGTGAGGGAAGTTTCTTCGCTTCACCGTTCACGATTCACGGCCCCTCTTTCTTCCGTCCGGCGAACGGCTGACGCTCCCGAACGCCACTAGCAGGGACGAAAAAAGCGCGGCCGGCGATCCACCGAGGATCGTCGGCCGCGCGCTTTTTTCGTCCCGACTTGTTCCGCTGCCGTGCCGGCGTCCGGCCGATTCTCGCCCGGCGGAAAATCGGCGCGGCTCACTCGCCGATGATCTTGACGAGCACGCGCTTCGGCCGGCGGCCGTCGAACTCGCCGTAGAAGATTTGCTCCCACGGGCCGAAGTCCAACTTGCCCGCCGTCACCGCGACGACCACCTCGCGGCCCATGATCTGCCGCTTGTGGTGCGCGTCGCCGTTGTCCTCACCCGTCCGGTTGTGCCGGTACTTCTCCGGCGAGGGGTCGAACGGCGCGAGCCATTCGAGCCACCGCTTGTAGTCCTCGTGCAGGCCCGGCTCGTCGTCGTTGACGAAGACGCTCGCCGTGATGTGCATCGCGTTGACTAGCGCCAAGCCCTCCCTGATGCCCGAAGCTTCGACCTCGCGCTCGACCTCGCGCGTGATGTTGACGAAGCCCATGCGTTCGGGGACGTTGAAGGTCAGGTGTTTGGTGTGCGACTTCATGGCGGGTCTGGGGGCGGCGGCGAGGCCCGTCGGCCGGGCCTGTTATTTGAGGCTGACGGTCTGGAAGTCGGCCTTGCCGCGCTCGAAGCGGAGGGCCGTGCGTTTGTCCTTCGTCTTGAGGTTGACGAGGTTGATCTGATCGTCGAAGAGGTCGAACAGCAGGCGGTTGCTGAGGCCGAAGGACTCCGCGCCGGCGGGGAGCCGGGCCTCGAAGTAGAGCCACGCCGAATCGACGCCCGCGTCCATGCCGACCCACGAGATTTTGACGGGGTCGCCGCTCGTTGTCCGCAGGCGGAACGTCTCGGCGACGTAGGCCGCGACGCGCTCCTCGAACTCCTTCTGCCGATCCTTCGCGGGCGCGGGCGCGGCGGCGGCGCGGCGGCGCACGGCCGCTTCCAGATCGTCGGGGAAGGTGCGGAGCGTGACTTCGAGCGTGCCGGCCTCGGCGTTGTAGCTGGCCTCCGTAAAACTCGTGTGGAACTTGTGCGCGGCGGCGCGCGGCGCGTACCACGCCGACGCCGCGAACGCGACCGTCAAGGTCGCGGCGACGGCGAGCGTGAATGCCGGCGCGCGGCGCGCGCGTCTTCTCCTGACCATCTCAAAACTCACTGCGCGATCACCTTGAAACTCGCCGCGCGATCAGTTCACGACTCGACGTGCGATCAGTTCACGATTCGTTAGTCGCGCGGCGTCGGGGTGGGCGACGGCGCGGGCGTGGGCGTCGCCTGCTGCTGCACGGCGGCCGGCTCTTTGCGTTCGAGCAGCTGCATCGGGTTCGGCTGGCGCTGCTCCTTGAAGAGCTGGAAGCGCGTCGGGACGGGCCGGCGCGGGAAGCTGTTGTTGCCAAGGTCAGCGTCGGCCGTCTGCTCGCGCGGGTCGAGCTGGATCGAGCGAATCTCCTTCGGCGTCATGATCAGCTTCGACGCGTCCGTGTGGTTGTAGCGCCAGATTTCGGCCGGGATGGAGAGGGTCTCGCGCGTGCCGTCCGCGTACTCGATGTCGAGGATGACGGGCATGACGAGGCCGCCCACGTTCTTGAGATCGACGACGTAGAAGTTGAGCCCCGCCTGCAACAGCTCGCGCTCGCGCGGCGTCAGTCCCTGCAAAAACTTCTGGTACTCGGCGCGGTCGCGCTCGGTGACGACCAGCTCGTCGTACTCGTTATAAAAGTCGCGCAGGGACGGGTACTGATCGACGCGCTTCGGCAAGGCGCGGTTGCGCTCCTGCGAAAGCGTCGTCGGCCGCGCGGCGCGCTCCTCGCGCCGGCGCGCCTTCTCCGTCTCCGGGTTCCCCGTGTTGATGGTGAAGAGCCGGACGCGCTCGACGGAGAGATCGACGTGGTCGGTCGTGTAGAACCAGCCGCGCCAGAACCAGTCGAGATCGACGCCGGAGGCGTCCTCCATCGTGCGGAAGAAGTCGGCCGGCATCGGCCGCTTGAACTTCCACCGCTGCGAGTAGGTGCGGAAGGCGAAGTCGAACAGCTCGCGCCCGAGGATCGTTTCGCGGAGGATGTTTAAGGCCGTCGCGGGCTTGGCGTAGGCGTTGTTGCCGAACTGGAGGAGCGACTCCGAGTTCGCCATGACGGGAACCTGATCCTGCGAGAGCATGTAGCCGGTGATGTTGCGCGGCTCGCCCCGCCGCGACGGGTAGTTCTGCTCCCACTCCTGCTCCGCGAGGTATTGCAGGAAGGTGTTCAGCCCCTCGTCGAGCCACGTCCACTGGCGCTCGTCCGAGTTGACGATCATCGGGAAGTAGTTGTGGCCGACCTCGTGGATGATGACGGAGATCAGGCCGTACTTGGTCTGCGCCGTGTAGGTTCCGTCCTCCTCGGGGCGCGGGCCGTTGAAGCAGATCATCGGGTACTCCATCCCGCCGACCGGCCCGTTGACCGAGATGGCGACGGGGTACGGGTACGTGAACGAGTAGCGCGAGTAGACGTTCAGGGTGTGGATGATCGAGTGCGTCGAGTAGCGCTCCCAGAGCGGGTTGCCCTCCTTCGGGTAGTAGGACATCGCCATCACGCGGTTGCCCTCGACGTTGTGGCCCTGCGCGTCCCAGATGAACTTGCGCGACGAGGCGAAGGCGAAGTCGCGGACGTTCTCGGCCGAGAAGACCCACGTCTTCTTGCCCGTGCCTTTGCGCGACTCGGCGGCGCGCGCCTCGTCGGGCGTGACGATGAGGACGGGGTTCTTGGCGGCCTCGGCCTGCTTGAGCCGCGCCCGCTGCTGCGGCGTCAGCACCTCCTGCGGGTTTTGCAGGACGCCGGTCGAGGCGACGATGTGATCCTCGGGCGCGGTGATGGCGACGCGGTAGTTGCCGAACTCCAAGGTGAACTCGCCGGAGCCTAAGAACTGCTTGTGCTGCCAGCCGGACACGTCGTTGTAGGCGGCCATGCGCGGGAACCAGTGCGCGATCTCGTAGAGGTAGTTGCCGTCCTTCGGGAAGAACTCGTAGCCGGTGCGGCCGCCCAAGCGGCGCTGATCGTTGATGTTGTAGTTCCAGTCAACCGAGAAACTTGTTGACTGCCCCGGCGCGAGCGGGCGCGGCAGATCGACGCGCATCATCGTCTTCACGATCGCGTGGCGGAGCGGCGCGCCCGCCGCGTCGCGCACGGCCGTGATGCGGTAGCCGCCCTCGAAGTCGCGGCGCGCGAGCAAGCTATCGATGGTGCGGTAGGGCGTCTCCTCGAAGGAGGGCGCGTTGGCGGTCAGGTTGGCGTCGGAGTCGCGGGCGAAGATGTTCTGGTCGAGTTGCAGCCAGAGGTAGGGCAGCGCGTCGGGCGACTGGTTGAAGTAGGTGATGGTCTCCGAGGCGTTGATGCGCTGGCGCGCGTCGTCCAACTCGACTTTGATGTTGTAGTCGGCGCGCTGCTGCCAGTAGGAGCGGCCGGGCGCGCCCGACGCCGCGCGCTGCTCGTTCGGCGTCGGCAAGATCTCTTCCAGCTGGCGGAACTTATCGACCGGGTTCGACTTCGACTGCGCGGGCGCGGGGGTCGAAAGGCCGAGGCACAGGGCGGCGGCGGCGAGCGCGCGGAAGGCTTTCGTGGGCATGGCGCGAAGTATATGAAAGGCGAAAGCGTAAAGGCAAAGCGGCGGACGCGCGCGGGGCGCGCGTGAGCGCGAGACGGCTGGCGCGAAAGCGTCAACGCCGGTTCGGACGCGCGTCTATTTTTTGCGCGGCGGGCGCGGGCGGCGCGG
>DATCVD010000619.1:0-2091 GCA_036567125.1 Pyrinomonadaceae bacterium
GCCGCGCCGCCCGCCCGCGCCGCCCGCGCGCCGCTTCAAGCTTGAGCCTCACCGCCCGCTTCGTTATGATTTGCGCCCGACCGACAGGCCCGACACCGCGCGACCCCGTCCGCGCCGCGAGAGTTTTCGCCGAGGAGCTACCGAACCACTTGTCTTCGCCGCCCGCACACATCAGCCAGATTCAGTCGCTCTCGCTCGAACGCAAGATCAAGATGCACGAGGCGCGCGAGGCCATCATCAACCGCCTCGCGCCCTCCGTCCACTCCGAGATCGATCACGACCGCTTCCTCGAAGCCGTGGTGCGCGAACTCGGCCAGATGATGGCCGCCGACCGCTGCGACGTGATCCAGTTGGACGCGGGCGGGGAACTCCGCATCAGCCACGAGTGGCGCGCCTCGGCCGACGTGCCTTCGAGCATCGGCACTTCGCTCCCCGTCGATTTGAAACAGATCGCCGAGCGCTTCAACCTCGCGCAGCCGATCCGCGTGGACGACACCGGCGCGGCCGGCCTCGACCCGAAAATCCGCCTGCTCCCGGCGAGCCTCGGCACGCGCTCGCTCTTGGTCGTGCCCGTCGTCCTCGGCGGCGACGTGCTCGGCCTCGTCGGCCTGCACATGACGCGCTCCGCCCGCCGCTGGCTCGACGAGGAAGTCTCGTTCCTCCAGTCCATCGCGCGCCAGATCGCGGTCGGCTACCAGTACGCGCGCCTCTACACCGAGCAGCAGCGCGAGTCGCGCCGCACGCGCGCGCTCTTGGAGATCGCCAACACCCTGAACTCGCGCTCGGACTTCGGCGAGGTCTCGTCGCTGGTGATGGCGCGCGCGCTCGCGCTCGTCGGCGCGGACTACTGCGCGCTCGGCGTCCTGAACGAGACGGGCAAGTCGATCAGCCTCGCGGCGTTCAAGGCCGCGTCGAACGCGGCGACGGCCGGCGTGCGCGAGTTGATCGAGGCGCACGGGCAGTCAATCGACCTGTCGGAGTTCCCCGCGCTCACCGACCTCATCGCCGAGGGCAAGACGATGCAGGTGATCGACGCGACGCTGCCGCCGCCGGTGCGCGCCGCCTTCAACGCCACGCTCGGCGGCCGCGCCGCGCTCGTCGCGCCCGTCCACATCGGCGGGCAGACGTTCGGGCTGCTCGGCCTCGTCTGGTCGAAGCCGCGCGACGGGTTCGACGAGCACGAGACCGCGCTCGTCGAGGGCATCGCCGATCAGATCGGCACCGCGCTCGAACGCGATCAACTCTCGGCCGAGGTCATGCGCCTGCGCTCCGCGCTCGATCAGCGCCACGCCGAGTCGCGCATCATCGGGCAGGCCCCCGCCATCGCGCGCTCGATCGAGCTGGCCCTGAACGTCGCCGACACGCAGACCTCCGTGCTCATACAGGGCGAGTCGGGCACGGGCAAAGAGTTGCTGGCGAACCTCATCCACTACAACTCGCGCCGCCGCGACCGCGCCTACGTCAAACTCAACTGCGGCGCGATCCCCGAGTCGCTCCTCGAATCCGAGCTGTTCGGCCACGAGAAGGGCGCGTTCACGGACGCGCGCCAGCGCCGCCGCGGCAAGTTCGAGGAGGCCGACGGCGGCACGATCTTTCTGGACGAGATCGGCGAGATGAGTCTGTCGGCGCAGGTCAAACTCCTGCGCGTGTTGCAGGACGGCGAGTTCGCGCGCGTCGGCGGCAACGAGGGCCTGAAGGTTGACGTGAGGGTGATCGCCGCGTCGAACGTCGATCTGGAAAAGGCCGTCGAGCGGGGCGCGTTCCGCCGCGACCTCTACTACCGCCTGTCGGTCTTCCCGCTCACGCTGCCGCCGCTGCGCGAGCGGCGCGAGGACGTGCACCCGCTCGTCATCCACTTCCTCGAACACTACAAGCAGAAGACCGGCCGCTACGTCTCCGGCATCTCGCGCGACGCGCTCTCGGCGCTCATCGGCCACGACTGGCCCGGCAACGTCCGCGAGCTTGAGAACGCCATCGAGCGCGCCGTCATCATCGCCTCGGGCCGCCGCATCGAACTCGACGATCTGCCCGAATCAATCGCGCGCCTCCACGCGGGCGCGGGGGAGCGTCGCGCGCCGCGCGGCGCGGGCG
>DATCVD010000620.1:0-5416 GCA_036567125.1 Pyrinomonadaceae bacterium
CCGCGCCGCAGGAGACCCGCCCGCGCGAGGGCGGCGGGACGGAAACGACGCCCGCGCGCACGCAGACGCTCCCGATCCGCCGCGTCATCCTCTACAGCAACGGCGTCGCCCACGTCGAGCGCCGCGGCACGGTCACGGGCCGCGCCGAGATCGCGCTCTCGTTCAAGCAGTCGCAGGTGGACGACGTGCTCAAGTCGATGGTCGTGCTCGACCTCGGGCAGGGGCGCATCGGCGCGGTGAGCTACAACTCCTCGGCCCCGCCCGCCGCGCGCATGGCCGACATCCCCTTCAGCGTCCCGTCGCAGTCGGGCGGCGGCGGACTCGCCGCCATCCTCGCGCAATTGCAGGGCGCGCGCGTCGTCGTCACGACGCGCGCGGGCGCGATCTCGACCGGTTCGATCCTGACCGTCGAGCGGCGCGACGTGCGGCCCGACCCGGAGAAGCCGGCCACGACGACCGCGCACGCGCTCGTCATCACCTCCGAGACCGGCGAGCTGATGAGCTTCGACCTCGACGACGTGCGCTCCGTCAAGCTCGCCGACGAGGGCACGCGGCGCGACGTGAACGAGTTCGCGCGCGCAACTGCCTCGGCCCGCCGCCGCGACGCCAAGACCATCGTCGTCACCTCCGACGGCTCAGGCGCGCGCGAGATGCTGGTGAGCTACACCATCGCCGCGCCGATCTGGAAGACCACCTACCGCACCGTCTTCGACTCTTCGGGCAAGCCGTTCTTTCAGGGCTGGGCGATTGTCGACAACGTCAGCGAGGAGGATTGGATCGACGTGCGGCTCTCGCTCATCTCCGGCACGCCGATCTCTTTCATCCTGCCCGTCCAGCAGCCGTTCTACCGCTACCGCCCCGTCGTGCCGATGCCGGCCGACCTCAAGCTCCACCCGCAGACGCACGACCCGCTGCTCGCCGGCAGCTACGGCACGCCCGGCACGGTCGGCGGCGTCGTCACCGACCCGCAGGGCGCGGCCATCGCGGGCGCGTCGGTGGTGATCAGGAACAACTCGACGGGCCAGACCGCCTCGGCGCAGACCTCTTACGCGGGCGAGTTCCAGACCGGCCAACTGCCGCCCGGCAACTACACGGTCGTCGTCACCGCGCCGGGCTTCTCGCAGACGACCGTCACCAACGTCTCGGTGAGCGCCGCCGCGCCGACCAACATCGGCGTCAACCTACAGGCCGGCGCGACCTCGGAGAACTTCACGACCGACGGCGTCTCGGCGCAGCGTTCCATCGCCGCGCGCCAGTTGAACCGCGTGCCCGTCGCGGGCCGCCGCGCCAACTCACTCGCCGACCTGAGAGCGGGCGCGCCTCCCCCACCGCCCGATGCTTCCGCCGCCGGCCGCGGCGCGGGCAGCGTGAGCGTGAGCGACGCGATCACGGGCGGGCAGTCGGGCGTCGAGGCCGCGGTCGAAGGCGGCGAGGTGGGCGACCTGTTCGAGTACCAGATACAGCAACCCGTCACGGTGCGCCGCGACCGATCCGCCCTGATCCCCATCGTGCAGACGCACATGGAAGGCTCGCGCGTCTCGATCTTCAACGAGTCGGTGCGCCGCGACCGCCCGATGAGCGGGCTGCTCCTGAAGAACACCACCAACCTCACGCTCGAAGACGGCGCGATGACAGTCATCGACGGTAACGCCTACGCGGGCGAGGCCCTGATGGAGCGGCTCAAGCCGCAGGAGCAGCGCCTCGTCTCCTTCGCGCTCGATCTCGGCACGCTCGTCGGCGTCCAGCAGAAGGCCGACCGCGCCCCCGCCTCAATCGTCCGCATCAAGGACGGCGTCTTTCAGGTTCACTACTTTCAGGAGGACAAAAAAATCTACACCGTCACGAACCAGACCGACCGGCCGCGCGTCCTCTACGTCGAGCACCCGGTCAGGCAGGGCTGGGAGCTGTCGAAGGAGACGCGCGCGCCCGAAGGGCGGAGCCAACGTTATTACCGCTTCCGCGTCGAGCTGAAGCCGAACGAGCGCGCCGAGCTGCCCGTCACCGAGCGGCGCGCCCTGATGGAGAGTTACGCGCTCTCGGACTTCACGCGCCCGCAGCTCGACCTCTTCTTCTCGCGCCGCTACATCGACGAGCAGACGCGCGCCGCCCTCCAGAACCTCATCGACCTGAGGGCGCGCATCGGCAGGCTCGACGAGCGCGACGCGGCCATCGACGCGGAGATCGAGGAGATCGGCGAGGATCAGAAGCGCCTGCGCGAGAACATTCAGGCGCTCAACTCGACGGCCGAGGCCCGCACGCTCATCACCCGCTACGTCCAGAAGGCCGATCAGCAGGAGACGCGCATCGAGCAGCTGACCAAGGAGAAGCAATCGCTCGCCCAAGAGCGCGAGCGCCTCCGATCCCAACTCGACGCCGCCGTCCGCGCCCTCGTCCTCGACCGCAACCTGACGGAATAGAGCTGTTAGCTGTTAGCGATTAGCTGTTAGCTAAAACAGAAGACGGGAGGCGGTCGGATCACGACCGCCTCCCGTCTTCTTCTTTTTCCGACAGCTAATAGCTAATCGCTAACAGCTAACAGCTACTTCCCCGCGGTCTGACCTTTGGCCGCGCCGCCGGTCAACTCGGCGACGAGGTGGTCTGCGGCGAAGACCTTGCGGAGCACTTCGAGCATCCCGCGCGCGTCGACCGAGATGGCGCGGTTGACCGACTCGTCGTAGTAGAAGTTGCCGACGAGCGACTGGCGGTTGCCGTCGAAGATGAGGCCGACCAGCTCGCCCTCCTTGTTGACGATGGGCGAGCCGCTGTTCCCGCCGATGATGTCGTTCGTCGAGACGAAGTTGAAGGGCGTCTTCGGATCGATCTTCGACTTGGCGGCCGCCCAGCGCGGCGGCAGCACCCACGGGAACTTGGCCATCTTGTCGGCGCGCTCGTAGAGGCCGCCGAGGGTGGTGAACGCCGGAACCTTCTTGCCGTCCTCGGTGTAGCCCTTGACCGCGCCGAACGAGAGGCGCAGCGTGAAGGTGGCGTCCGGGTAGATGCGGTCGCCCTCGGTCTCGAACAGCGCGCGCGCGATCTTGGCGTAGGACGCGCGCTCGACGGCCTGCACCTCCGTGTTGTAGCGGCGGTTGGCCTCGCGCGCCTCGCGGTCGACGCTGCGAGCCAATTGGATCATCGGATCGGTCGAAGCCTCGACCGCCTTGAGTCCGCCCTTAACCAACTCGCGGCGGGCCTCGACGCTCTTGAGCCGCGTGCCGTCGATCAGTTCGGCGGCGCGCGCTTCGGGCGTCTTGCCTTGCAGTACGCGCTTGACCAACTCGTGATCCGCGCCGTAGGTCTCGCGCATGAAGTCGAGCGAGTCGGCGAGCTTCAGCTTCTCGAAGTCTTCGTAGAGCGGCGTCTCGGCGAACAGTGCGTTTTCGAGCGAGGCGCGGTTGGCGTCGGTGTAGCCGGGCAGGCGCTGCTCGTTCGGCTTCGCTGACTCCTCGGCGAGGCGGACGATGCCGCGCGCCCACTGGAAGAGCGGCGTGTTGAAGGCGGCGGAGAGATCGAGGAAGCGGCGGTCGCGCTCGATGTCGCGCACCGCGGCGCGCGCCTTCGTGATCGACTCCCACGCGTCGCCGTACTCCTGCTTGCGCCGCGCGTCGGCCGAGACCTTGCGGACGAGCGTGCTCTCGTTCGTCTCTTTGTACTTGATGATCGCCGGGTCTTGCAGCCCCTTGAGCTGGCCGCGGTAGACCTTCAGCCCGTTCTGGATGCTGTTGAGTTCCGACTGCCCGCGGCGCGTCTGCTCCTCGCCCTGCGCCATGTACTTCTTGAGCATCGCCTCGCGCCGCTCAAGCATGCGGACGACGAGCGGGATGCTCACGTCGCGCAGGGATTCGAGGTGCGCGACCGTGTTGAGGCGCTGCGTCGAGCCGGGGTGGCCGGTGACGAAGACCAGATCGCCGTCCTTCGCGCCCTGCTTCGACCACCTGAAGTAGTTCTCGACGCGCGCCGGCTTGTCGCCCTCGTAGGCGCGCACCAAGGCCATGTCGATGTTGAAGCGCGGGAACTCGAAGTTGTCCGGGTCGCCGCCGAAGAAGGCGGCCTGAAACTCCGGCGCGAAGACGAGCCGCACGTCCGTGTAGCGCTTGTAGCGGTAGAGGTTGTAGCGGCCGCCCTGATAGAGCGTGACGACTTGGCTCTTGAAGCCGGTCTTCTGCGTGGACTCCTTCTCGATGGCCGCGACCTCGGCCTGCCGGGCGGCGAACGCCGCGGCCGCGGCCGCGCCCGCCTTGGCCGCGCCGTTGACGCGGTCGGTCACGTCCTCAATCGACATCAGGACGTTCAACTCCATGCCGGGGATCTTCAACTCGTCGGCGCGCGTGCGGGCGACGAAGCCCTCTTTGGCGTAGTCCTTCTCGGCCGTCGAGAGTTCGCCGACGGAGTCTTCGACGATGTGGTAGTTGGTCAGGACGAGGCCGTCGGGCGAGACGAACGAGCCGGAGCCGTTCGGGAAGCGCACGGAAGCCTGCTGCAACTTCATCAGGAAGGCGTCGGTCACGTCGAAGCCGTAGCGGCGCTTGATCTCGGCGCGCGGGACGTTGTTGAAGGCCCACATGCCCTCGTCGGCCAGCGCCAGTTGCGAGAGCGGCGCGAGCACGAAGAGGGCCGCCAGCGCCGCGCTCATCAGTCTTCTGAAATTCATCACTGCTCCTCGAATAAGGTGAAATCTTGCTGGGAGTGGAACTGTTTAGAGTATCATAACGGCAGTTCAGATGCCTCGGACACTCAAGGGGAAAGGGCAAGGGGTAGCGGGGGAAGGGCGGGCGCGAGAGCGACGGCTCTCATCCTCCCTCTTTGCCCCTCCCCGGCCTTCGGCCATGAATAACGACGAGATCGCCCGGAAGTTCGAGCGGCTGGCGCTGCTGATGGAGATTCGCGGCGAGGACAAGTTCCGCGTGCGCTCGTACCGCAACGCCGCGGAGGTGATCGAGACGTGGCCGCGGCCCCTGCGCGAGATCGCGCGCGAGGGCGGGCTGAAAGGCTTGCAGGAGTTGCCGGGCGTCGGCAAGGCGATCAGCTCGAAGATCGCGGAGATACTTGAGCGCGGCACGTTCGAGGCTTACGAGCGGCTGACGGCCGAGACGCCGGAGACGGTGCTCGACCTGCTCGACGTGTCCGGCGTCGGCATCAAGACGGCCGCGACGCTCTACCAGCGTTTCAAAATCTCGTCGCTCGAAGACCTCTCGAAGTTCGTCGCGGGCGGCGGCCTCGAACTCGTGGACGGCGTGGGCGAACGCTCGGCCGAGCGGATCGGGGAGAGCTTGCGGGCGAAGGGTTTGCTGTGATGATTCCTCGCACGTCCGCGCGCCGCGCCGGCGCGCCGTCCACAACGCTGACGTTCAAAACGCTCACGCTCGCGCTGCTGGCCGTCGCGCTGATTGCGCCGGCCGGGCTGCCGCAGCGGGGCGCG
>DATCVD010000621.1:0-4875 GCA_036567125.1 Pyrinomonadaceae bacterium
TCTCAGAAACTGGAACTCGCACCTGGCACGAGACGATTGCGAGCAGGGACGTGAGAACGATCTTACGCATTGATCCTCCAGAGCACTTCCCGAAAAGGAGTTGGGATGCGTCGATTGTAGCAGGCCGATCCGCGTTTGCCACGCCGCCGCCGCGCGGGAACATTCCGCCGGCCGCGCCGTCTAAAACGTCCTCCGAGCGCGCACGCGGCCGCAAGGATTCGCGCGCGCGCGAGGCCCCGCCGCGCCGTGCAACTTTCGGGAGGGAGGAGACGATGAACTCTGATTCCAACGCGCCGCGCCCGACGCCCGCGATCAACGTGACGCCGCTGATCGACGTGCTGCTCGTCCTGCTCATCATCTTCATGGTGCTCACGCCGCTCCGGCCCGCGCGCTTCAAGGCGCTCGTGCCCGAGGAGCCGCGCCCGACGCGGACTCCGCCCGTGCCGAACCCGCTGACGCTGGTCGTCGCGGTCGACCGCGGCCACAGGCTGAAGGTTAACGGCGGCGAGTTCGTCGCCACGACCGGCGACCCGTCGGGCGCGGTCAGGGTTCTCGCCGAAGAGTTCGAGCGGCGCAGGCGGGCGGGGACGCCGCGGCAGGGCGTCTCCGATCTGGCGGCGCTGCCGGAAGGCGAGCGGATCGAGCGGACGGTCTTCGTCAAAGCGCCGCGCTCGATCAGCTACGGCGAGGTGGCGCGCGTCATCGACGCGGTCAAGGGCGCGGGCGCGAACCCGGTCGGGTTGCAGATCGACGAGCTTGAGCCTTAACGCGCGTCGGCGCGCCCGACCCGGACGAGCGCGCCGACGTTTCGCGCGTCATCGCTTCGCAAGTCAACGCTTCTTGCGGATCGTCTTCGCGGGCTTCGCGTCGGGCGCGTCAGAACTCGGCGCGTCAGGGATCGACGCGTCAGTAATCGACGCGGCTGAACCCGATGCGTCGGAATTCAGCGCGGCTGAATCCGCCGCGTCGGAAGTCTCCACGGGCTTACGTCCGCGTTTCGCGGCGCGCGCTTTCGCGGGTGCTTTCGCGGGCGCTTTCGTCGCCGGCTGGCTTTCGGTCTGCCCCGCCGCCGGCGAGTCCTTGCCTCCCTTCGCCTCGGCGGCTTCCCCGCCCGCGTCCGTCGCCGCGGCCGCTACCTTCGCCACCCTTTTCTTCGCTGATACGGCGGCCGGCTTCGCCGCCCTCCGTTTCGTCGCGGCCTTGCCCTCCGCGACCTCTTCGGGCGCGGCTAACTGGTCAGTTGTTTCTTCCGCCTGCCCGCGCGGGACTTCGAGCCAGACGGTTGTGAGCGGCGGGAGGTCTATGAGCGCGGAGGCGGGGCGCAGGTGCAGGCCCGGCTCGGCGGCCTTTAGGCTGCCGAAGTTCTGCGTCGCGCCGCCGTAATCGACCGAGTCCGTGTGCAGCAGCACGCGGTACGTGCCGGCGGCGGGCAGCGCGAGGCGGTAGCCCGCGACGGGCAGGTGCGAGAAGTTGCTGACGGAGACGATCTGGCGGCCCGCGCGCGGCGCGGCGCGCAGGTAGGCGACGACGGAACGCTCGGCGTCGTTCGCGTCGATCCACTCGAAGCCGGCCGGCTCGACGTCGGCCTCCCAGAGCGCCGGCTCGGCGTGGTAGATGCGGTTGAGATCGCGGACGAGGCGGTGGACGCCCGCGTGGCGCGCGTCGTCGAGCAGGTGCCAGTCGACGCTCTGCTCGTCGTTCCACTCGCGCCACTGGCCGAGTTCGCCGCCCATGAACAGGAGCTGCTTGCCGGGGTGCGCCCACATGTGCGCGTAGAGCGCGCGCAGGGAGGCGAACTTCTCTTCGACCGTGCGCCCCTCCATCTTGTTGAGCATCGAACCCTTCATGTGCACGACCTCGTCGTGCGAGAAGGGCAGGATGAAGTTCTCGCTCCACGCGTACATGATCGAGAACGTCAGGTTGTTGTGATGCCAGCGCCGGTAGACTGGCTCGCGCCGGAAGTACTGGATCGTGTCGTGCATCCAGCCCATGTTCCACTTGAAGTCGAAGCCCAAGCCCCCTTCGCCGACGCCGCGGCTGACGAGCGGCCAAGAGGTTGACTCCTCGGCGATCATCAGCGCGCCGGGGTGCAGCTCGTGGACGACCGCGTTCAGCTCCTTGAGCATGTCTATCGCTTCGAGGTTCTCGCGCCCGCCGAACTTGTTCGGAACCCAGCGGCCGTCCGTGCGGCTGTAGTCGAGGTAGAGCATCGAGGCGACGGCGTCCACGCGCAGCCCGTCGATGTGGAACTCTTCGAGCCAGAAGAGGGCGTTGGCGATCAGAAAATTCCTGACCTCGTTGCGGCCGTAGTTGAAGATGTAGGTGCCCCAGTCGGGGTGCTCGCCCTTGCGCGGGTCGAGGTGCTCGTACAGGGCGGTTCCGTCGAAGCGGCCGAGCGACCACGCGTCCTTCGGGAAGTGGGCCGGGACCCAGTCCATGATGACGCCGAAGCCGCGCGAGTGGAGGTGATCGACGAGGTGGCGGAAGTCGTCGGGCGAGCCGTAGCGCGCGGTCGGCGCGTAGTAGTTGGCGACTTGATAGCCCCACGAGCCGCCGTACGGGTGGCCTTTGAGCGGCAGGAACTCGACGTGCGTGAAGCCCATCTCTTCGAGGTAGTCGGCGAGCGCGGGCGCGGTCTCGCGGTAGGTGAGCGGGCGGTTGCCGTCTTCGAGCACGCGCCGCCAAGAGCCGAGGTGGGCTTCGTAGATCGAGAGCGGGCGGCGGAGGTGATCGGCCGCGGCGCGCCGGCCCATCCAGTCTCCATCCGTAAATTGATAACCGCGCTCGAAGACGATTGACGAAGTCGCGGGCGGGACTTCCGCGGCCTGCGCGTAGGGGTCGGCCTTGAGTGACGGCCGCTCGCCGCGCCGGTGAATCTCGAACTTGTAGAGCGCGCCCGCCCCGACTCCGGGGACGAAAATCTCCCAGACCCCGGAGACGCCGAGCTTGCGCATCTGGTGGAGGCGGCCGTCCCAGTCGTTGAAGCTGCCCGCGACGCTGACGCCGTCGGCGAACGGCGCCCAGACGGCGAACGAGGTGCCGCGCACGTCGCCCAAGGTGCGGACGTGCGCGCCGAGCTTTTCGTAGATCTTCCAGTGGCGGCCCTCGCCGAACAGGTGCTCGTCGAAGGGCGTCACGGTCGGGAGGAAGCTGTAAGGGTCGCGCGCGGTCACCGCGCCGCCGAAGGGGTAGTGCGTGCGGAGTTCGTAGGGGAACGTCTGCGAGCGATCTTCGACCAGCAGCTCGAAGAGGCCGGCCGCGTGCGAGCGCAGCATCTCGCGCGGCCCGCCGCCCTCGATGATTAGCTCGACGCGCGCGGCCTCGGGCCGCCACGCGCGCACGAGGACGCCGAGCGGCGTCGGCCGCGCGCCGAGGATCGAGTGCGGGCTGTGGTGCGTCAGCGTGAAGAGCCGCTCAAGCTCCTCCGCCTTTACCGCCGGGAAGTTTACACTCGTCGCCATTCTTCGACCCCGTTGGACTCGCTGAAGAAAACCGCGCCGCGTTTTACTGCGGCCCGCCGCCGGCCGCATTCTTTCGCCAACAACTACAACCCGCCGGCCGCGCTCACGACGGCGCGGCGAGCGCATCCCGCGCAGACTCCGCACAGACCACGCGCGGCGGCGCACGACGGCCGCGACCTCTTTCCTTCGGCCCGCCCTCGACTTAAAACGCGACGAAGTTTAACAACCAACGCCCGCGCGCGGAAGCGACCGGGGGCGGGCCGTGCTCTTGTCGCCTTTCGGAGAGTTGTAGTAAGTTTGCGGCCCAAGTCGTTCGGTGAAAAATCGGGGTCGGGTGTTTTTTCCGCGGGCTTCCGGCGGCGGCCGACCGTCCCGGTCGCCGGGGCGGCGCGCAGTATTCTTCTCGGAGGTGCAAGCGCGATGGCGAAGGCGGCGGAGCGCAAAGTTGACGAGCGGCGCGGCGCGGGGCGCGTGAGCCGCAAGGATCAGATTCGCGCGCTGTTCATGTCGGGCATCACGGAGGTGGAAGACCTCGCCATGATCACGGGCGCGCGGCCTTCCTACGTCGGCTCGATCTTGCAGGAGTCGGGCATGAAGACCGGCTACTTCGATCTCTACACCTCGACGGCGCACCCGATGAACGTCTATTCGAAGTTCTTCGCCAACCGGCTGGGCTTCAGGGACGAGGGGGCGGCGCGTGAGAGCGTCGAGATCATCGACCGGCTGTACCGGCAGTTCGATCTGGCGGGCGACCGCGCCGGCCAGCACCACGCGCTGCTGATGGCCCTGACGATGTACGACCGCGCGCGCTGGACGGGCAAGGCCGACGAGGCCAACGTCTTCCGCGAGTGGCTCGTCTCGAACCTGCACGAGGCCGTGCCGCGCGATCCGGAAGGCGACGCGGTTGACGCGGACGAAGCCCTGCCGTCGCTCGACTGAGGCGGCGGGCCGGGCGGCGGATGCCCCGCGCGGGTTCCTCGCCGCGAGGGTTTTTCGTCGCGCGAATTTCGCGGCGCGCGCGACGCACATCTTCTTCGTTCGCGTGAGGTGGCGGATGATCGTCGAAGCCTTCGACAACGCGTGGCACATCCTGCGCCACTGGGCCGAGGTCGGCCACGAGTATTTCGTCTTCGAGCACCGCGGGCGCGTCCCCGAACCGCGCCCCGTCCCGCGCGAAGACCTGCCGCCCGACGCCGTCTGCGGCCTCGACTACTTCCTCGTCCCCGCGCTCGCCCCGCCCGCGCACGGCGACAACCCCGACCCCGGACGCCCGCTCACGCCCGCCGAAATCCTGCTCGCGACGGCCGTCGCCGAAGGCTGGGAACCGGAGTAGCAGTTAGCTGTTAGCTGTTAGCTGTTAGCGATTAGCTAAGACATAAAACCGAAAGGCGGGGCGCGTTGATCATCAACGCGC
>DATCVD010000622.1:0-10738 GCA_036567125.1 Pyrinomonadaceae bacterium
CGGGCGTCGGGATAGTCCCGACGCCCGCGACTTTCTTATTCGGCGGCGCCCGTTCAGTTGCCGAACCAGCCGATGGGCTTGCCGGAGAGATCGACCCAGACGCTCTTGACCTGTGTGTAGAGGTCGAGGGCGTGGCGGCCCATCTCGCGGCCGTAGCCGGACTGCTTGTAGCCGCCGAAGGGCATGGCGGCGTTGAACATGTTGTAGGTGTTAATCCAGATGACGCCCGCCCTGACCTTCTTCGCGAAGCTGTGGGCGCGCGTGATGTCCTTCGTCCAGATGCCGGCCGAGAGGCCGTAGATCGTCTCGTTGGCCTGCTTGATCAATTCCTCCTCGTCCGAGAAGGTGATGACGGAGGTGACGGGGCCGAAGATCTCTTCCTGCGCGACGCGCATCTCGTTCTTCACCTCGGAGAAGATGGTCGGCTGGAAGAAGTAGCCCTTCTGGAACTTCTCGTCGAGCTGCGGCGAGCAGCCGCCCGCGAGGATGGTCGCGCCCTCGCCCGTGGCGATGTCGCAGTAGCTCTTGATGCGGGCGAGCTGCTCCTCGGAGACCTGCGGCCCCATCTGCGTCGTCTTGTCGAGCGGGTCGCCGACCTTGATCTTCCCGGCCTTCGTCTTGAAGCGGTCGAGGAACTCGTCCTTGATCTCTTCGTGCAGGAAGATGCGCGAGCCGGCGCAGCAGACCTGCCCCTGATTGAAGAAGATGCCCATCATCGCGCCGTTGACGGCCTGCTCCATGTCGGCGTCGGCGAAGATGATGTTCGGGGCCTTGCCGCCGAGTTCGAGCGAGACCTTCGACAGGTTGTCGGCCGCGGCGTGCGCGATGATCTTGCCGACCTCGGTCGAGCCGGTGAAGGCGATCTTGTCGATGCCTTTGTGGCCGGCCAGCGCCGCGCCGGCCGTCTCGCCGTAGCCCGGCACGATGTTGACGACGCCGTCGGGGAAGCCGGCCTCCTGAAAGAGCTTGCCCAGCTCCATCGCCGTGACGGGCGTCTGCTCGGCGGGCTTCAAGACGACCGTGTTGCCGGCGGCGAGAGCGGGCGCGAGCTTCCACGCGGCCATCAGCAGCGGGAAGTTCCACGGGATGATCTGGCCGCAGACGCCGACGGGCTCGCGCAAGGTGTAGTTGAACATCTGGCCGGACACGGGGATCGTCTCGCCCTCGATCTTCGTGGCCCAGCCGGCGAAGTACTCGAAGTTCTCGACGACCTGCGGGATGTCGACGTAGAGCGACTCCTTGATCGGCTTGCCGTTGTCCGAGGATTCGAGCTGCGCCAACTCCTGCGCGCGCGACTCGATCAGCTGCGCGAGCTTGTACATCAGGCGGCCGCGGTCGCGCGCCGACATCCGCGACCACTTGCCCTCGAAGGCGCGGCGCGCGGCTGCGACGGCCTTGTCGATGTCGGCCGCGTCGCCCTCGGCCACCTCGGCGAGCGTCTCGCCGGTCGAAGGGTTCGGGGTGGCGAACGTCTTGCCCGACTCGGCGTCCGTCCACTGGCCGTCGATGAAGAGCTGATAGCGGCGCGGGGTCTCTGTCGCGGATTGAGCGGATGACATAAAGATTTCTCCTTAAGTTACTTGTTGAGAAGTGGTTTTTCTGCGGCCCGCGGGGAATGGTTTCACGCCGCTAATTTAGCACCGCCGGGCGGAGGAACAAAGTACTGAGTACTGAGTACTGAGTACTGAGAAAAGATTCCGCCTCTCACTCGGTACTCAGACCTCAGACCTCAGCCTTTTCTTCAGCACTTTTCTCCGGCTCCTCCATCCCGTCGTCCGCCGCGTAGCGCAGGTCGCGGTCGCCCGTAACCTCGTCCCAGTCGTAGCCGAGGTGGTCGGCGAAGCGTTTGAGCGGCGCTTCCCACTCCTCGCGGTTCGCGCGGTACTCCTCCCAGCCGGCCGCCGCGTCGGGCCGCACCGCGACGCCGGCCGCGCCCAGCCGGCGCAGCGTCCCCTCGTAGCGCCTGCGCCAGCGGCGCGACTCCTCGAACTCGCCTTCGCCGTCGGCGCGGCGGCGGGCCTTCAGTTTGAGCGAGCCGACGAACTGCGCGAGGACGTGGCGCGCGCTCGCTTCGAGCGTGCGCACCTCCGGGTGGCTGCACGTCTCCGGGTATTTTTCCTCGTCGAGGCACGAGCGCAGCACCGCGCAGGTTTCGAGCGTCAGGAACAGGACGCGGGGCATACTCTTGTAAACCTGCACGGAGTGGAAGAAGTGGATGATCGGGTGCTCGACGTGCGATTCGAACACGCCGTGCAGATTGCGCGCGGCGTCGCGCAGCACCTCGACCAGCCCGTAGAAGCGGCCCGCGACGAAGTGGTGCGTGATGAAGCCGGCGACGTTCGCGCCCTCCTCGGCCTGATGGTAGAAGGAGAGCGCGACGGCGCGCTTGCGCTCCAGCGCGCCGTAGACGGCGATGAGGTACGTGATGACGAGCGTGACGAGCGCCAGCCCCGCGGCCGACTCGCAGACCGCGACGAAGCGCATCAGCTTCGAGCGCGGGGCGATGTCGCCGTAGCCGACCGTCGTCAGCGTCACGCCGCTGTAGTAGAGCGAGCCGGCGAGCGGCGAGCGCGACGCGCCCTCGGCGACGACGAACTCCGCCGGCATGTGCGGGTAATAGACGAGCGCGAAGCCGCCGACGAGCAGCGCGAGGTAGGCGACGAACAGGAGCGGCAGCAGCAGCGGCCCGACGAGGTTGAGCGCCTGATGCCGGCGCGTGCGCGTGAGCCGGCGGCTGAAGAGGTGGGCCGCGCGCCAGCAGGTGCGGTTGAGCGTGTGGCTGACGGGGCCGACTTGCGGCCGGTCGTCGAGGATCGTGCTGTACACGTCGTAGGCGACGACCAGCAGCAGCGCGAGGCCCGACGCTGTGAGCAGGAAAGTCTCCATCGAGTTGCGGGCCGCGCCGCCGGCCGGTGCCGCGCGCCGCCGGCCGAAGTCGCGTGCCGGGCCGCCGTTTTTACGAAACTAAATCGAAGGCCAGAGGGAGCGACTCTCGGATCGCTACGCCTCTGGCCCGTCCCGCGCGCGGCGCGCGGCGTCAGCCCTGCGGCTGCGGCTGCGACTCGGCGAGCAGTTGGCTCAGCACGAAGGGCAGGATGCCACCGTGGCGGTAGTATTCGATCTCGATGGGCGTGTCGATCCGCAGCGTCAGGGTCGCGGTGTCCTCGCTGCCGTCGCGGCGGCGGATGACGAGCGTCACGTCCTGCCGCGGCCTGATCTCGCCGCTCTCAAGGCCCGTGATGTCGAAGACCTCGGTGCCGTCGAGCGAGTGCGACTGCGCGCTCTCGCCCTCCCTGAACTGAAGCGGCAGCACGCCCATGCCGACCAAGTTCGAGCGGTGGATGCGCTCGAAGCTCTGCGCGACGACGGCGCGCACGCCCAAGAGCCGCGTCCCCTTCGCCGCCCAGTCGCGCGAACTGCCCGTGCCGTACTCCGTGCCCGCGAAGACGACGAGCGGGACGCCGGCCGCCTGATAGTGGACGGAGGCGTCGTAGATGCTCATCTGCTGGCCGACGGGCTGGAGCAGGGTGACGCCGCCCTCCGTGCCCGGCACCATCTGGTTCTTGATGCGGACGTTGGCGAACGTGCCGCGCACCATCACCTGATGGTTGCCGCGGCGCGAGCCGTAGGAGTTGAAGTCTTCGGGCGTGACGCCGCGCAGTTGCAGGTAGACGCCGGCCGGCGAGGTCGGCTTGATCGCGCCCGCCGGGCTGATGTGATCGGTCGTCACGGACTCGCCGAAGATGGCGAGCGGGCGCGCGCCGCGGATGTCCGTGAACTTCTCGGCCTCCATGCTGAAGCGCTCGAAGTAGGGCGGCTCCTGAATGTAGGTCGAGGTCGTCTCCCACTCGTAAACCTCGCCGGTCACGCTCGGAATCTCGTTCCACAGCGGGTTCTGCTCGGCGAAGTTGCTGTAGAGCCGCCGGTAGGTCTCCGGGTCGGTCGCGGCGCTGAGCAGCCGCCCGACCTCCTCGGCCGTCGGCCAGATGTCGCGCAGGTAAACTTCCTCGCCGTCGCTCCCCCTCCCTATCGGCTCCCTCGACATGTCGATGTCGACGCGGCCGGCGAGCGCGAAGGCGACGACGAGCGGCGGCGACATCAGGAAGTTGGCGCGCACCGACTGGTGGACGCGCGCCTCGAAGTTGCGGTTGCCGGAGAGCACGGAGGCGGTCACGATGTCGTGCTCGTTGATGACCGACTCGATGCGCGGATCGAGCGGGCCGCTGTTGCCGATGCAGGTCGTGCAGCCGTAGCCGACCGTGTTGAAGCCCAGCCGGTCGAGGTACTCTTGCAGCCCCGTCTTCTCGTAATAGTCCGTCACGACGCGCGAGCCGGGCGCGAGCGACGGCTTGACCGTCGGCCGGATTCTCAGCCCGCGCTCGACGGCCTTCTTGGCGAGCAGGCCGGCGGCGAGCATCACCGACGGGTTCGACGTGTTCGTGCACGAAGTGATCGCCGCGATCACCACGTCGCCGTGGCCGAGATCGACGTGCCCGTTCGTCGCGGGCGCGACCGAGACGTGCGGGTCGTCGTAGTCCACGCGGTCGGGCGTCGGGCGGTTCTGCATCATCTCCCGCTCGGTGATCGGGTTGGTGTTCTTCGGGCTGGTGAACTGGTCGAGCATCCGCGGCATCGAGTCCGGCTCCTGCGAGCCGCCGCCCGCGGTCAGCGTGCCGGGCAGGACGGGCAGCGAGCGCGCCGCCGCCTTCACGTCGGCGTTCAGGTCAACGTCGAAGCGGCGCTCAAGATCGTCGGCCTGCCGGTTGTAGCCGTTCTCGCCCGCGGGCTTCGTGAGCAGTTCGGTGAAACGCTCCTTCAGCTCCGTCAGCTCGATGCGATCCTGCGGGCGCTTCGGGCCGGCGACGCTCGGCGCGATCTCGGAGAGGTCGAGTTCGAGCACCTGACTGTAGTCGCACTCGCCAGCGGCCGGGATGCCGAACAGCCCCTGCGCCTTGTAGTAGCCGCGGATCGCGTCGACCTGCTCGCCCGCGCGGCCCGTCGCGGCGAAGTACTCGCAGGTCTTCTCGTCGACGGGGAAGAAGCCCATCGTCGCGCCGTACTCCGGGGCCATGTTCGCAATCGTCGCGCGGTCGGTGACGTGGATGCTCGTTGCTCCCTCGCCGTGGAACTCGACGAACTTGCCGACCACCTTCGCCTTGCGCAGCAGCTCCGTCACGCGCAGGACGAGATCGGTCGCCGTCACGCCCTCGCGCAAACTCCCCTTCATGCTCACGCCGACCACGTCGGGCGTCAGGAAGTAGACCGGCTGGCCCAGCATCGCCGCCTCGGCCTCGATGCCGCCCACGCCCCACGCGACGATCCCCAGCCCGTTGATCATCGTCGTGTGCGAGTCCGTGCCGACGAGCGTGTCGGGGTAGTAAACGCCGTCGCGCTCCGCGACGCCGCGCGCGAGGTATTCGAGGTTCACCTGATGGACGATGCCGATGCCGGGCGGCACGACTTTAAAGCTCTGGAACGCCTGCGTGCCCCACTTCAAAAACTGGTAGCGCGAGCGGTTGCGCCGGAACTCGACCTCCATGTTCCGCACCAACGCTTCGGGCGTCGCCCAGAAGTCCACCTGCACCGAGTGATCGATGACGAGATCGACGGGCACGAGCGGCTCGATGAGCTTGGGATCGCGCCCCATCCGGCGCACGGCCGAGCGCATCGCCGCGAGATCGACGAGCAGCGGCACGCCCGTGAAGTCCTGCAACAGCACGCGCGCCACCTTGAACGGAATCTCCTCGGTGCGCTCCTCCTGCGGCTTCCAGTTCGCAATCCCGCGCACGTCGGATTCCTCGACCACCGTCCCGTCGAAGTTGCGGAGCACCGATTCGAGGACGATCCGGATCGAGACGGGCAGGCGCGAGACCGGGCCGACGCCCTCCTTTTCCAGTTGCGGCAGCGAGTAGAACTGGCCCGCGCGGCCCTGCCCGGCGTCGAAGGTTTGCAGCGTGTTGAAGAGGCTATGAGTCATGGGAATTTTCAACCGTCGGGGCGGGCGCTCGAAGGCCCGCGCGTAGAGTGCGAAGCGGAGGCGTTCACGTCCGAACGCGCGCGCGGCGGGCGCGCGCAAAGGGATCGGCTTCTGTCTGTCGTTTGAACAAGTAAGTCTCAGTGTACGAACCGCCGCGCCCGCCCGTCAAGCAAGCCCTCCGCGCGCCGTTCGCCCGCCGTCCCGGCCACCGCCCGCCCCTTCCGCGCCCCGACTGTGCTATATTCCGTCCGGTCAGCAACCAACCTACAGCCGTCAGTTTCACCGCCCTCGCGTCGCGAGGGGGCCGCGCTGCCGTCGCCGGTTCGTTGCGCTGATTCGCTAACGGCTGGCCGCTAATAGCTAACAGCTTTCGTGAGGAGACCGAGATGCCGAAGAAGACGCCTGAAGACTTCCAGTACCTGAGCAACGACCCCGCGAACGTGCCCGACCCCGAAATCGAGGAGTTCATGGAGGAGGAGATCGCGCGCGCGCCGAAAGACCCGGAACAGCTCTCGCGGCGGCTCCGCAACAACACCGCCGCCTCTCCGACGGACGCGGGCGGCGACCTCGACGCCTCGTGGGAGGACGTGAACGACAGCGGGACGGAGTCCGTCTCCGGCGACAACCCGACGCCCGACCAGTCGCTGGTCGAAGAGAACGCGCGCGCCGTCGGCGTCTCCTACGAGGACAACGAGCCGCTGGAGTTCATCGACAAGATCGACCGCCGCGACCGCGACCGCTTCGAGCTAGACCCGCGCTCGAAGACGGAAGACGACACGATCTAAAAGCCGTAAATCGTAAATCGTGAATCGTGAATGGAAGGAGGAAGACTTCTTCCCTCTATTTACGATTCACGATTTACGATTTACGGCTCTTTATTTGAACTGAGAGCGCGGGGCGAGCGTGACGCTCTTGACGATGATCTTGACGGCGGGGCGGCTCGTGCCCTCCGTGACCTTGTCGCCGGCGATCACGTCGGCGTTCGGGAGGCCTTCGATGACGCGGCCGAAGACGGTGTAGCGGTTGTCGAAGGCGGGCTGGCGCTTGAGCGTGACGAAGAACTGGCAGTTGGCCGAGTTCACGTCCTGCGCGCGGGCCGCGCCGACGATGCCGCGGTCGTAAGGTATGTCGCTGAACTCGGCGGGCACGTTCGGGAGGCCGGAGCCGCCCGTCCCGTCGTTTTCGGGGACGGCGTCGCGCGAGTTCGGATCGCCGCCCTGAATGATGCCGAGTTCGGGGTCGATGCGGTGGATCGACGTGCCGTCGTAAAACTTCTGCCCGGCGAGCGTCTTGAAACGCTCGACCATCTGCGGCGCGAGGTTCGGGTAGAGTTCGACGACGATGCGGCCGTAGTCGGTCTCGATCACGGCGGCCTGCGCGTCGGCCTCCGGCTTCACGCCGCGCTTGACGGGCGCTCCCGCCTCCTCGTCGTCGAAAGTCTTCTCCGCCTGCTTCTGGTCGCCGCCGCAAGACGCCGCGAGCAGCGCGAGGGCGAGGCACATGAACGCCGCGAACGTACGCGCGTGGATCAGTTTCGTCACAAACAATCTCTCCAATCCCCTTCAATCGAAATTCGACGCGAACTTATAAGGCCCGGCACGCCCGCCAATTAATGACGCCGCCACCCCGCCCGGCGAGAACTCTAACACCCCGCCGGCCAAGACCCTGACCCGACCGTCAAACCCGGCCGCGCGGCTTCAGAAAAGTTTCCGGCTGTCGAGCAGGAGCGTCACCGGGCCGTCGTTGACCAACTCGACCTCCATCGTCGCGCGGAAGCTCCCGGTCTCGACGCGGCCGACAAGCTCCCGCGCTTTGGCGACGAAGACCTCGTAGAGCCGCGCGGCATCTTCCGGCGGCGCGGCCTCGATCCACGACGGCCTGCGCCCGCGCCGCGTGTCGCCGTAGAGCGTGAACTGCGAGACGACGAGCAGCGCGCCGTTCGTCTCCGCGAGCGACAGGTTCATCCGCCCCTCCGCGTCGTCGAAGACGCGCAAGCCGGCGATCTTCTCCGCGAGGTAGGCCGCGTCCCGCTCCGAGTCGTCGCGCGCGACGCCGAGCAGGACGAGCGCGCCCGCGCCGACACTGCCGACCGTCTCGCCCGCGACCCGGACTGAGGCGCGCGTCACGCGCTGGAACACGGCACGCATCACGGTTCAGAGCGGCAGCGGGAAGAGGAGGAAGTAGCCGTTGATCATCAGGACGGTGGCCAGCGCGCCCGCGGCGACGGCGACGACGACGATCATGCGCGAGTTGGCGAGGATGGCGACCGACGCGAGCACGATGGCGATCTGGAAGAGCGCCTCGGCGAAGTCGAAGTTCGGGTCTTGATCCTGCGCGCGGTCGCGCAACGACTCGAAGTGCTTGGCGCGCGCGGTCAGCTCCTTCTTGCCCTCGCCCTTGATCGGGTTCGCCGGCTCATCCCTGTCCGGCTCCGTCTCGTAGCGCGCGACCGTGTCGCGGTACACCTTGATCCGCGCCTCGACGCCCGCCCGCGCCTCGGGCGAGAGCGTCGCGCCGTTCATCATCAGCTCGCTTTCGAGTTCGTCGGCGGCGAGGCGGAAGGCGGTCTGGCGGATGTTCTTCGCCTGATAGAAGTTCCACGTGTCGCTGGCCTGAATGTTGTTGTTGAAGATGTCTTCGGCGGCGTTGCCCCCGCCGAGACTGGTGATGGCGAGCAGCATCGCCATGAAGGCGATGAAGAGTGCCACGCGCGAGCGGAAGCGATCTTCCGCCTCGTTCTCCGCGCGCATCTCCGCGACGGCCTCGGCCGCGTCGTTCGGGTCCATCCCGCCTCTCCCCCGTTCAAGTTTCCGACGTACCTCAGTAGGTCAGGTTGTAGTTGTAAGTGATCGTGCCCGTCACCTTTGTCGGCTGGCCGCCGACGAGCGTCGGCGTGAAGCGCGCCTGCCGCGCCGCCCTGACCGACGCCTCGAACAGGAGCGGGGGGCCGCAGATCGCGGCCGCGTCGATGACGCGCCCCGTCTCGTCGACCGTGATGTGGACGATGACCATGCCCTCGGCGCGGGCCTGCTTCGCTTCCTCCGGGTAGGCCGGGGCGGGCTTCAAGATGGCGCGGCCGTTGAGCACGCTGCCCACGACGCGGCGCGACTTCGCGGCCTTGGCTTGGGCCATCGTCTTCCAGAGACCTTCGATGCGGTTGAGGACTTCGAGCTGCCGCGGGGTCGCGTCCTCTCGCCGCGCGCCCGAGCAGGTGTAGGAGGTGAGAATCCTCTCCAGCCGGGTCGGCACTTCGGGGAGCTTCTCCGCCACGTCGAGCAGCCGCCAGTAGGCGTCGTCGCGCTTCTTCTCGTCGGTGCCCGCGAGATGGACGACCGCGAGGCCGCTCAGCGAGTCGGCGACGAGTTCGTGCGCCGCCCCGTGGGCCCGCTCGCGCGCCTCGGCCGCGCGGCGGAAGGCCGCCTCGGCCTTGCGGTAATCCTTCCTGCGGTAGTAGAGCCAGCCGAGCGTGTTGAGCACGTCGGTCGTCCGGTCGTGGTCGGGGCCGAGGCCCGCCTCGTAGATCGTCGCGGCGCGCTCGTAGGCCGCGCGCGCGCGGTCGGCCTTGTTCGTGGCGGCCATGACCGCGCCCAAGTTCATCAGCGCGTCGGCGACGGGCACGGCCGACGGCTCCAACAGCCTCTCGCGGATGGCGAGCGCGCGCTCGGCGAGCGGCTGCGCCTCGGCGTACTTGCCGGCCGAGAAGAGTTTGACGAACGTGCGGCTCAGCCGCGTCGCTTCTTCGAGTTCCGGCGACTGCGCGGCCTGCGACTGGCCGGCCGCGGGCGTCGGCGCGGGCTGCTGCGCGGGAGCTTGCGGCGCGGCGAGCAAACAGGCGAGAAGCGGGATCGGTAATACTTTCATCGAGGTTTCCCGTCCGTTTTTACGAGACTACTTCTTCGGCGGCGCTGCCCCGCCGAGGCCCGTGAGCGCGCGCGGCATCTCGTCGGTTAAGTTTTACGGACGCCGGGCGGCGCGCTAATGAATCTTGAAGGTGTAAGTGATCGTCCCGGTGATCTTGACCGGCTTGCCTTCGATGACCGTCGGCTCGAAGCGGGCCTGCATGGCGGCGCGCACCGACGTACTGTGCAGCAGGCGGTGGCCGCTCAGCGGCTTCGCCTCTATCACGCGCCCCTCCTCGTCGACGGTGATCTGGAGGACGACAGTCCCCTGCGCCCGCGCCGCCTTGGCCGACGCGGGGTAAGCTGGCGGGGGCTTCGAGACGGCCCGGCCGTTCAGCACTCCACCCGAGACGGGCGACCAGAGCGCCTGTATGCGCTGATAAATCGCCTTCACCTCCGCGCCCGCGTCCGAACGTAAGCCGACCGCGGTGGCGTAACGGGCCAACACCCTCTTGACCTCTTCGGGAAGATTGTCCGGCGACTTCTCGGCCGCGTCGAGGAGGCGCGCGTAGGCCGCGTCCCGTTTCTCCGTCTGGCCCGTGGCGAGGTAAAAGAAGGCGAGGCTGGCGAGCGCGCGCTTGGCCGCGTCGTGATCAGCGCCGACGGCGCGCTCGGTGCTGGCGAGCGCGAGCGCGAGCAACTGCTCGGCCTTCGCGTTCTCGCCGTCGCGGAAGAGCGCGGAGGCGAGGTCTTCACGAACCTGATTCGTGGCCGCGTCGTCCGCCCCGGCTTCCCTTTCGAGCAGCGGGAGCGCGCGCTCGTAGGCCGCGCGTGCGCGCCCGAACTTCTCCAAGCCGGCGAGGACTGCGCCGAGGTTGGCGTAGGCCGTCGCCGTCGCGCGCGCGTCCTGCGGCGACGCGGA
>DATCVD010000623.1:0-10713 GCA_036567125.1 Pyrinomonadaceae bacterium
AGGGCTGCGCGCCGCAGAGCTGGGCGGGGGCGGCGCTGTGGCGGCGAAGTTCGACCTGACGGTGGGGCTCGAAGAGGAGGGCGGCGAGGGCGGGGGCCTGCGCGGCGCCTTCCAGTACCGTGCCGGGGCGCTGGGCGGGGCCGGGGTCGGGCGCATGGCCCGGCACTTCGCCAGGCTGCTGGAGGCGGTGGCCCGAAATCCCGGGCTGAGGCTCTCGCAGCTTCCGCTGCTCGTCGAGGAGGAGGAACGCGAGGCCCGGTCGTTGAACGCAACGGGCGTCGAGTTCGCACAAGGCGCATGCGCCGTGCACGAGTTGTTCGAGCGGCAGGCGGCGCTCACGCCCGACGCCGTGGCCGTCTCGTCCGACGGCGGCGGGCAGTTGAGTTACGCGGAGCTGAATCGGCGCTCCGACCAACTCGCCGAAAGGCTGCGCGCGCTCGGCGTCGGGCCGGAACAACTAGTCGGGGTGCTGCTGGAGCGCTCGGCCAACCTCGTCGTCGCCTTGCTCGGCGTGCTCAAGGCTGGCGGCGCTTACCTTCCGCTCGACGCCGAGTACCCGCGCGAGCGGCTGGCCTTCATGCTTGAGGACTCGGGCGCAAGCGTCCTGCTGACCGAGCGTTCCCTCGCGGGGCTGGCCGCGGGGTGCGCCGCCCGAATCCTCTATCTCGACGCGGAGTCGCAGTCTGAGGGGTCGGAGGGGCCGCAGGGATCGGGAGGGCCGCAAGGATCGGCGGAGCCGCATGAGTCGGCTGAGTCGGGGTCGGGGTCGCGCCGTAGCCGGGCGAGTCTGCGCGCCGGGGCGCTGCCAGACGCGCCGGCCTACGTCATCTACACGTCGGGTTCTACGGGGCGGCCCAAGGGCGTGGTCGTCACGCACCGCGCCTTGACCAACCACATGCTCTGGATGGCTTCGGCCTTCGCGCTCGGCCCCGGTGACTGCGTGCTACAGAAGACGCCGGCCGGCTTCGACGCCTCGGTCTGGGAGTTCTACGCGCCGCTGCTGTGCGGCGGGCGGCTGGCGTTGGCGCGGCCGGGCGGGCAGCGTGACGTGTGGTACTTGGGCGAGGCGTTGCGGCGCGAGCGCGTGAGCGTGCTGCAAGTGGTGCCGGCGCTGCTGCGGGCGCTGCTGGAAGCCGGGGCGTTGACGGGGCAGGCGGGGCTGCGGCGAGTCTTCTGCGGGGGCGAGGCGCTGGGGTCGCGCGAGGCGCTCGAGTTCGGGCGGCAGTCGCCGCAGGCAAGCCTGCACAACCTCTACGGGCCGACGGAGTGTTGCATCGACGCCACCTCTTGGGAGTGCGTCGTGGGCGCGCAGGTCGAGGAGGCGTGGGCGTCGGGTGCACAGGCGCAGAACACGGCAGCGGTCGCGCACGAGGCGGGCGGCGGCACGGCCGCGAGTGTCGGGGCGTGGGAGCCAATCGGGCGGCCGATAGCGAACCTGCGGGCATACGTGGCGGACGCCTGGGGGCAGGTCGCGCCGGTGGGCGTGGCGGGCGAGTTACTGCTGGGCGGGGCGGGGCTGGCGCGTGGGTACTTGGGGCGGCCCGGCCTGACGGCCGAGCGGTTCGTGCCCGATCCGTTCTCGGCGGAGCCGGGCGCGCGGCTCTACCGGACGGGCGACGTGGCGCGGCGGCTTGAGGGCGGGGAGTTGGAGTACGTGGGCCGCGTGGACACGCAGGTGAAGTTGCGCGGCCACCGCATCGAGCCGGGGGAGGTCGAGGCGGCGTTGCGCGAGCACGGGCAGGTGAGCGAGTGCGCCGTCGTCGCGCGCGAGGACGAGAGAGGCGACAAGCGGCTCGTTGCTTACGTCGTCGCCGAGGGCATGGCGGCGGAGGGGGCAGGCCGCAGTAGTGACGATGGCAGGCAGTCACATGGCGGCGGCGCGGTGAGCGGGGAGGCGGGGCGCGGCGGCGGCGAAGCGGACGGATCGAGTGGGCTGCGCGAGCGGCTGCGGCACCACTTGCGAGCGCGGCTGCCGGAGTACATGGTGCCGGCGGCCTTCGTCGTGATGGAGTCGCTGCCGCTGACGCCGAGCGGGAAGCTCGACCGGCTGAGTCTGCCGGCGCCGGAGGGCGGGAGGGGGCAGGCCGGGGGCGGGTTCGTCGCGCCGCGCGACGAGCTTGAGCGGAAGCTGGCGTCGGTGTGGGAGGAAGTGTTGGGCGTCAAGCCGCTCGGCGTGAGTGACAACTTCTTCGACCTCGGCGGGCACTCGCTGTTGGCCGTGCGGCTGATGGCCCGCATCGCGGAGCAGTGCGGGCGCAAGCTCCCGCTCGTGACGATCTTCCAGCGGGGCACAATCGAGCAGCTCGCCGAACTGCTGCGCGACGAACAGAAGCTGGCGCCGTGGTCGCCGCTCGTGCCGCTTCAGCCGCGCGGCGAGGGGCGTCCCTTCTTCGGCGTCCACGCGGTCGGCGGCACGGTCTTCTGCTACGCCGACCTTTCGCGGAGTCTCGGCCAGGGCCGGCCGTTCTACGCCCTCCAGGCGGAGGGCGTCGAGGGCGGGCAGTCGCCGCGCACTAACCTTGAGGAGATGGCCGCGCGTTACGTCGAGGCCGTGAGCGCGGTTCAGCCCGCGGGGCCGTACCTGCTCGGCGGCTGGTCGATGGGCGGCGCAGTCGCCTTCGAGATGGCGCGGCAACTTGAGGCGCGCGGCGACGTGGTGGCGCTGCTCGCGCTCTTCGACAGCCGCGCTCCCGCGGGGCCGCCGGCGGCGGAAGACGGAGACCACGCCGCGCTACTCCTACACTTCGCGCAGGACATCGGCTTCTGGTCAGACCGCCACACGCTCGAAGTCCTCTCGCACCTTCAGCCGGCCGAGCAGTTGGTCTACATCATGGCGCAGGCCAAGCTGGCGCGCCTCGCGCCGCCCGAACTCACGCTCCCGCAGTTCCGCCGCCTCTTCAACGTCTTCAAGGCCAACCTCCGCGCCGTGCGCGCCTACCAGCCGCAGACCTACGCGGGGCGCGTCACGCTCTTCAAGGCCGCCGAGGCGGCCGACCACAACAACGGCCCGGGCCGCCTCAGGAGTCTCGCCCGGCGCGTGAAGGGACTCGTGTTGGGCGGGGGCTCGGCGGACGCTTCGCCGGACGAGACGTTCGGCTGGGGCCGACTGGCCGCGGGCGGCGTGGAGGTGCGCGCCGCGGCGGGGAACCACTACACGATGCTGCGCGAGCCGCACGTGCGACCGCTCTCCGAGTGGTTGGGCGCGCGCCTGCGCGAGACGGACGACAAACGTTAATTCCGACGACCGAACCGGAAATGAGGAGACATGCAAGCAATCGTAGACCTCTTTAGAGTGACCCGCCTGCTGCTGGAGATGTGCCGCGGGATTCAGCACTCGCGCCGCGTGATCGTGATCGTCATCGTGGCCGGCATCGTCAGCGGCGTCTGCAACACCGCGCTCATCGCGCTCATCAACACGGCCATCAACAGCGACGGCCAGCCCGCCGCGCGCCTGGGCTGGTGGTTCGTCGGGCTCTGCCTGGTCATCGCCGCCACGCGCTTCGTCTCGGGCGCGCTGCTCGTCCGCCTCATGCAGCGGGCCGTCTACGACCTGCGCATGAGCCTGAGCCGGCAGATCATCGCCGCGCCCCTGCGCCTGCTCGAACACCTCGGGGCGCACAAGCTGCTGGTCACGCTCGTCAACGACGTGCCGCGCATCTCCGACGCCATCATCGCCCTGCCCCTCCTCTTCATGAACATCGCCATCGTCGTCGGCTGCCTCGTCTACCTCGGCGTGCTCTCGTGGGGACTCCTGCTCGGCGTCATCTTCTTCATGATCCTCGGCATCCTCACCCACCAGCTCCCCGTGATGAAGGCGACGCAGCACTTCGGCCGCGCGCGCGACGCGATGGACACGCTCATCAAGCACCTGAGAGCGCTCCTCAACGGCGTCAAGGAACTCAAGCTCCACCGCCGCCGCCGCGAAACCTTCCTCACCAAGTTGCTCGAACCCACCGCCCTCTCGATGCACCGGGAGAACGTCGTCGGCGAGACGATCTGGGCCGCCGCGGGCAGCTGGGGGCAGATCCTCTTCTTCGTCGCCATCGGCCTCGTAATCTTCGCCGCGCCGCGCCTGTCGGCCCTCGGCGGCGAGACCCTCACCGGCTACACCCTGACCATCCTCTTCATGACGGGGCCGCTCGACTTCGTCCTCAACACCCTGCCGCGCCTGACGCAGGCCGACGTGGCGATGAAGAAGATCGAGGCGCTGTCGGTCTCGCTGGCTGGCCACACGATGAGCAACGAGGCGACCGCGCAGACCGACGCCAAGCCCGAGTGGCGGCTGCTCGAAATCGACAACGTGACGCACTCCTACGACCGCGACGGCCAGGAGGACTTCACCCTCGGCCCCATCAACCTGAGCTTCCGCCCCGGCGAGATCGTCTTCATCGCGGGCGGCAACGGCAGCGGGAAGACGACGCTGGCGAAGCTGCTGACGGGACTCTACGTCCCCGAGTCGGGCGAGATACGCATCGACGGCGAGCCCGTCACCAACGAGAACCGCGACTACTACCGGCAGTTCTTCTCGGTCGTCTACTCCGACTTCTTCCTCTTCGAGGAGCTGCTCGGCCTCGCGCAGCAAGACCTCGACGCGAAGGCGCAGCAGTACCTCGTGCAGCTCCAGCTCGACCACAAGGTCACGGTCACGGGCGGGACGCTCTCCACCCTCGATCTGTCGCAGGGGCAGCGCAAGCGCCTCGCCCTCCTGACCGCCTACCTCGAAGATCGCCACATCTACGTCTTCGACGAGTGGGCCGCCGACCAAGACCCGCAGTTCCGCGAACTCTTCTACCTCCAACTCCTGCCGGGGCTGAAGGCGCGGGGCAAGACCGTCCTCGTCATCAGCCACGACGACCGCTATTATTACCTCGCCGACCGCATGATAAAACTCGACTACGGCCGGCAGGAGTCCGACGAGCGCGTCGCCTCGGCCGAGGAGGGCGCGCCGCAGTACCTGGCCCGCTGAGCGCCCGACGGCGGGGCCGGCCTACGTCTTCGCCCCCGCCGGGGTGTAATCATTCTGGAGTGAGCGATGGCCTCTGTCGTATTCATCCCGTACCCGGAGACCGGGCACCTCAACGCGTCGCTCAAGACGGCGAAGGCGCTGAAGTCGGCGGGGCACCGCGTCTCTTACGTCGGGCTGCCCGACTTCGAGGACTACGTCGCCTCGCAGGGCCTCGGCTTCGTCCCCGTCTTTCAAGACCTCTGCCCGAAGGGCTTCGTGCGGCAGCAGGCGGTGGGCAACAGCATGGAGATATTCGCCGCGCTGCTCATGCGCGCGCGGGAGCAGGGGCTGGCCTTCGACCCGCTCGGCGAGATGCGCGAGGTGGTGCGGCGCGCGGGCCCCGACCTGCTCGTCGTCGATCTGCTGCTGCCCGATCTGGCGCGGGCCGCCGACGCGGTGGGCGTCCCCGTCCTCCTGCTCAACACGCAACTGTTCAACCCGTGGGAGGAGCGGAAGGCGTTCTACGAGCCGCTCGCGCACCTGCCGGAGTTGATCCTCTGCCCGCAGGAGTTCGAGTTCGCGAAGGCCGGGCGGCGCGAGAACACCTACTTCGTGGAGGCTTCGATTGACCTCGCGCGGCGCGACGCGCCCTTCCCGTGGGAGCGGCTCGACGCGGGGAAGTCGCTCGTCTACTGCTCCTTCGGCAGCCAGAGTCACCTCATCGACGGGAGCAGGGAATTCTTCCGGGCGGTGATCGAGGCCGTCGCCGCGCTGCCGCGCTGGCAACTGGCCCTCTCCGTCGGCGCGCGCCTGCGGGTCGAGGAGTTCAGCCCCGCCCCGCCCAACGTCATCGTCGCCAACTCCGTCCCGCAGCTGGAGGTGCTAAAGCGGGCCTCGGTGATGATTACGCACGGCGGCTTCAACAGCATCAAGGAGAGCATCTTCTTCGGCGTGCCGATGATCAACTTCCCCGTCATCAGAGACCACCCGGCGGTCGCCGCGCGCGTCGTCTACCACGGGCTGGGTTTACGCGGGAACATGCGGGATGCGTCGGCCGAGCAGATACGTTCAATGATCGAGCGCATCGAGGCGGACAGCGGCTACAAGGCGCGCGTCGAGGCGATGGGCGAGGTGTTCAGACGGGCGGAGGACGAGTCGCCGGGCGTGCGCTTCATCGAGGGGCTTTTGGAAAACTCGCGGGCGGGCGCGGCGTGAGCCGACGCCGAACCGGCGGCCGACTCTGGGGGCCGCCTGAACGGGCGGCGGGGGAAGAAGCGCGGTAGTTAACTCGTGCGGCGCGACGCCGCGCCGCACGACGGCTAGACAAGGGAGGTGTCGGTTTGGAGATACTACGGGAGATTCGTTTCGCGTTGCGGCTGCTGAAGCGCAGCCCCTTCTACACGGCCGTCGCCGTCCTCACGCTGGCGTTCGCCATCGGCGCGAACACCGTCATCTTCAGCGCCGTCAACGCCATCCTGCTCCGGCCGCTGCCCTACCAGGAGGCCGACCGGATCGTCTACCTCTGGCTGTCGGACGTGGCGCGCGGCATCGACAAGATGCAGTTCTCCATCCCGGAGCTGCGTGACTTCAGGGAGTCGGGCCAATCCTTCGACGGCGTCGCCGCCTACTACGGCGGCACCTTCAGCCTCGCGGCCGGCGGCCAGCCCGAACAGGTCGACGGCATCCGCGTCACGACCGACCTCATCTCCCTGCTCGGCGGCAAGCCCCTGCACGGCCGAAACTTCCTCACCGAGGAGGGGCAGCCGGGCCGCCACCGCGTCGTCATGCTCGGCCACGGCCTGTGGAGCCGCCGCTTCAACTCCGACCCCGGCGTCGTCACGCAGGCCGTCACCATCAACGGCTTCACCTACACGGTCGTCGGCGTGATGCCGCCCGACTTCTACTTCCCCGACCGCGACACCGAGTTGTGGGTGCCGCTGCCCATCGGCAGCGCCAACACCACGGCCGACCGCACGAGCCGCTACCTGATCGCCGTCGCCCGCCTCAAGCAGGGCGTCACGCCCGAACAGGCGCAGACGGAGGTGACGACCGTCGCGGGGCGGCTCGCGCAGGAGTACAACGAGAGCAAGGGCGTCGGGGCCAACGTTTTCACGCTCCAGCAGCAGGTCTTGGGCGACATCGGCCTGCCGCTGAAGGTTCTGCTCGGGGCCGTCGGTTTCATCCTCCTGATAGCGTGCGCCAACGTGGCGAGCCTGCAACTGGCGCGCGCCGCGAAACGGAGCAAAGAGATCGCGGTGCGCGCCGCGCTCGGCGCCAGCCGCGCCGACCTGATTCGCCAGCTGCTCGTCGAGAGCGCGCTGCTGGCGCTGATGGGCGGGGCGCTCGGGTGCCTGCTCGCCGCGTGGGGGATGCGCCTGCTCGTCGCCCTCGGCCCGCCGAACGTCCCGCGCATACAGGAGGTAAGCATCGACTGGCGCGTGCTCCTCTTCACGCTGGGCGTCTCACTTTTGACGAGCCTGTTGGTCGGGCTGACGCCGGCGCTGCGCGCCTCAAGGCCCAACCTTCAGGAGGAGCTGAAGGACGGGTGGAGCAGCGCCAGCTCCGGGCGCGCGGGGGGCGGCGTCTTCAAAGTCCTCATTGTCTCAGAGGTGGCGCTGGCGATGATGATCCTGACCGGCGCGATGCTCATGGGCCGCAGCTTCCTGCAACTGCGCGGCGTCTACCCCGGCTTCAACAACCCCGAGAACGTCCTGACGATGCAAATCTCCCTGCCCGCGGCGAAGTACGGCGAAGACCCGAAGGTCACGTCCTTCTTCAAGCAGCTGCTCGAACGCGTCCGCGCCCTGCCCGGCGTGAGCGCCGCCGGCATCACGCAGGTCATCCCGCTCGGCAGCGGCGACAGGTATTACATGGCGGTCGACGCGGAAGGGCACACCGACCCGAACCCGCGGGCCAGCCGGCCCCCCGTCGCCTACTTTCAGATCAGCCCCGACTACTTCCGCGCGATGGGGACGCCGCTGCACGGCGGTCGCTTCTTCACCGAGCAGGACGAGACGCTGAACCCGCCCAGCATCATCATCAGCGAAAGCCTCGCGCGACACTACTTCCCGGAAGGGAACCCCGTGGGGCAGCGCATCCGCGTCGGCAGCCCCGATAGTTGGGGCGAGGCGATGCCGGTCGTCGGCGTCGTGGCCGACATGAGGTTTGAGAGTCTGAGCAAGGAGCCGGCGATGCAGGTCTACACGCTCTACAACCAGGGCGTGCAGGTGGGCGTGCTGCGCACCATGGTCTTAGCCGTGCGCACGGCGTCCGACCCGCTGAACCTGACCGCCGCCGTGCGCGAACAGGTTCTGGCGGTGGACAAGGATCAGCCGGTGGCGAAGGTGTCCACGATGGAAAACCTGTTGCTCGACTCGCTCGCGCAGCAGCGTTTCGTCATGTACCTGTTCACGGGCTTCGCGGCCGTCGCGCTGGTTCTCGCGACGGTCGGGCTCTACGGCGTCATCTCCTACACCGTCGCGCAGCGCACGCACGAGATCGGCATCCGCATGGTTCTCGGCGCGCGCCCCTTCGACGTGCTGAAACTGATTATGGGGCAGAGCATGTTGCTCGTGCTGATAAGCGTCGTGATCGGGCTGGCCGGGGCCTACGCCCTCTCGCGGCTCATCGCGAGTCTGATCTACGGCATCAGCCCCGGCGACCCCTTAACCTTCGCCGTCAGCGCGCTCGTGCTCCTAGTAGTCTCCGCCGCGGCCATTTACCGCCCCGCGCGCAGGGCCACGAAGGTCGATCCGCTTGTCGCGCTGCGCAACGAGTGACCGCGCACTTCGGCCCGCGCGACGACGCGCGCCAGAGCTTAAAACACTCGATCCGGGAGGACGCTCGTGGAAGGTGAGAAAAGCAGGCTGCTTAATGTGCTGCGCCGCACGGCGCGCATGCTCTTGGACGCGGAGTGGGGCGAGGGCAGGGAAGAGGCCGCGGCCTTCTGCGCCGAGCAATACAACCGCGTGCTCGCCCGGCTGAAAGAGATGACGCCGGACGGCGTTCAGCTATTCGACCCGCTGCCGTCGGGCGTGCCGCCCGCCGTCACCGCCGCGGCCTGTTGGCAACTCGCGGCCTACCACGATGACGGGCGGGCCGCACCCCCGTCCGTGCCTGACGCAGGCCGCAGCGTCGCCGCCGGCTCGGAGACACGCGGCGGCGCGCCGGACGCCGCCGCGTCTACGGGTGCCTGACGCCCCCGCGCCCACGGATTCCTAACGCGGGCCGGCGTCATAAACTCTTCCGCGACGCCGGTGCGAGTGCACCGCCGGGCGCTTCACTTGCGACGAACTCTGACCGCGCCTTCTATGCCCGACAGCGAGATGCTGGCCCCGCCCGCGCCGAGACGCGCCGCGTAGCTTCGCGGCCCCTGCCGGCTCACCTGCGCGCCCGGCAGGTCTGCGCTGATGTCGCCGGACGAAGAGGTGATGCGCAGGTCGGCGTTCAAATCTCCCGCCACGTAGAACTCGACCGCGCCCTCCACGTTAGAGACGCTCACCCCCGTCTCGCCCAACCGCTCCACCGTCAGCGAAAGCCCCTTCTCAAGCGACCTCATCTCCGCCGCCCGCGTCTGCGCCACGCGCACGTAACCTTCAATCCCGGAGAGCCGCAGCACGCCGTCCGTCGGGCCGACGGTGAGATCGCCCTCGATCCCCTTGAAGCTCAGACTGGCGGAGCGCGGCACGGTTAGGCGCAGCCGCTCGCTCGCGCGTATGACGCGACACCCGCCGCCGTCGCCCCGCCGCCGACGCAACGAGAGACGCTCAGGCGTGTGCTCGACGACCAACTTCTCACAGTCGTACTCGGTCTGACTCTGCGCCGTGCGCGTGAAGTGCACCTCCGCCGGGCCGCCGTCCGTCGTCTCGACCTCGACGGGGCCTTCTATCCCCGTCACCTCGACGCCCGCAGTCGGCGACAGCTGATAAGTCTGACGGACTTCGCCGCGCACGGGCGACGCGTCACCGCCCTGCGTCGGTAGGACGCCGGGTGCGGCGACAACGTGCGGCACCCTACCTTGCGCCGCGGCGGGCGTGTTCGCCGCCTCCTGCAATCCGCCTGACGCGTCCTGGCCGGTAACACACGCCAGGGCAATCAGGAACACCGCCATGATAACCGTTAGTCTGGATAGCGCGCGTCTGCTCATACCCACCTCCTTCTTCGGTCGTCTTAGCTCAAGGAGTCTGCCGTTTGAGGGGTGACGGCAAACCTTCCGGGGGGCGGTCGTGATTTCTATGAAGGATACATCACTCCCTGCGATCTGATAACAAAAAACTGCTCTCAGTTCTCCCCGACAACGCGACGCCGTAGACGCGCAGCATTAAAGACACGCTTGCGACGAATACCTTCAGTGCGTCCGACAGCTGGAGCCGCCGCGCGACCACAACCCCCCAACTCGGCGAAGTGTCGGCGAGAGTGCAGAGCATCAAAGGACTACCTCCATCCCTCGGAACTGAAAACATCATGGGCCGCCCCGATGGGCTTCCCCCAGCACGTCTCTACGGATAACCAATCGCCGGATTAATAACAACTTCCATAAAAAAACCTCCCAACGAGAAGCGCGGCGGATACCTCATCCGCCGCGCTTCTCGTCTTAATATATCCGGCGCGTCGGATAATGACTGGCCATTGCTGGGTCATCCGCATATTTGGTGCTTTCAGGGCGGTTTTCGCCTCGGCGGCTCAACCACTTTCATCATGCCGCGTACAGCACGCGCGCGCGTAACAGGTCGAGCTTCCCGCGCCCGTACATCTGTCTTTTGATCATC